>JACDHC010000123.1 GCA_013821245.1 Candidatus Nitrosopumilus sp. | reverse complement strand
AATCTATTGTATGTTATTTTATATTTTAACTAAATTAAAGCCCATCTTTTTATATCCAATACAAACAATAATTAACGAAAAAGTAATAACCATTTTCTTTTCTTATAATGGAAGTATATTATTTGTTGTTTAGAATATCTATTTTGACATATACTACTCAGGCCGCCCTGAATCTTTCAATTTTTCTTATTTTTTGCCTCCATTAATGGAAAATCGCGTGATTTGGCATTTTATTTATAAAAATAAATCAATGCACCAATCTCAATTTAATTAATGAATCCTTGTTTTGGTCCCTAAAATTTTCAGCAATACGGAATTAAAAATCATTTCATTTTTTGTAAAAATACAGAAAGACATTTCAGCCTCAGTGCATCTATAACCCATCACCTCACTAATTGTTCCTTCAAGTCTAACAATAAGGATTGATTTACAACCATAAATTGACAATGGTGAATCGATTGTTGCTTTATTGGTAGATCAATGTATCAAAAGTATTTGGCGTTAAGATAAAAATGGTGGATCAGTTCAGTCATCACAACATGCTGTTTATAGCAACATTTTTTAATAAACTGTGAAAGAGATATCACATAATAAAGGCAGTTTCTTCCACAATTAATGCAAAATTATGAATATAACCGCCTAAATGAAAAGCATTCTATTGAATGCATAAATAACAACACATTTAACAGAAACCATTTTTTTAAAATCCCATTACACCTACAAACACGCCTTATATTCATGATGTTTTAACAGGTTTAAAGAGAAAGTATGCATGATTCTACATCGGGGACAGGTAACTATCCGCATTAGTTCCTGATAATGACATAATCAAGAGTAAATATAATATGGCCATTGATATGAGTTCTAGAATTTAAAGACAAAGATAAGTAATACATTAAAAAAAAGATAAATCTTGTCAGCGAAGTTTTAATTGCCTCAAATGACCCGTGTTACCATCCAAGTATACTTGCCATTTTTCAGACTTTTGTTTTTTCCAACTGCGAAGGTCTATTTCCATTTTATTGTTTGGATTGCATGCTTGAGGATCAATTTCGCCTATTTTCTTCAAGGTTCTGTGAGAGAGGTCCCCTACGGGTTTTGGCTCGGTGGAATTATTAGTCATTGTTACTCCACTACCTCATAATAGGCTATTTTGCCATCATCTTGTTTTTCAACGCCATAAACGTCGCCCTCATATTCCACTCTATAGAATTTTCCTTTCTGCAAATTCTTAAAATCAATATCAATAAAGTCTTTTTCTCCCTCTTTCAATATTTGAACTTCAGGCGAATTTACAAGATCTACTGTTTTCTCCAAAGTATCTGTTGACATATCTATATTATTATATGAACTAGCATAGTTATAAGATTGATGTCCAAAGATTCAGTTCAACAGAGAAGACATTACATCTTTGTTATTTTCGGCCCATATATTGCCACCATGAGATTCAACTATATTTTTAGATAAATACAATCCCAATCTATTATTATGGGATAAAGAGAAGTGCGGGATTTGAATGCGTAATCCAATGAAATCACCTCATAGATAGAACTTACGCCCGAAAGATCGCTGAAGGCAAGAGTAACTTGAGACTCTGTAGATAGCCTTTTGGTCAGGCTATAATGATTTTCGTTTTGAAAGAAACAGAACTGGTGGCACCACAAAAGACACGTCAGAAGCACCTATGACGATGAGTTTTCCGTTGACAGTCTGGCCACCAATAATCGAACTCATCGAATCCATCGCTTTTCCACCTGCTGTTGCTGTCGCAAGCATCACCTTGGCGCCACCACCACCACCCCCCAATGCCCATGCTTGACAGGCTTATCCCCGGCACTTTAGGAAATGCTTCCGATGGAATGTGTTGCTACAGGTTCTTTTGCCATCTTCCCCTTGCCCTCATCTCGTGCAATGGTTAGGTCTTAAAACCCATTTTTAATTGCGAACTGAATAGACAGATGGCCAAGTCCACCCATCCCAAGTATTGCGACAACGTCACAGACCCTGCACAGCCGCTGTTTATGAGGGCAAAGCAGGTGTTTATCCCGCGCACACCACAGGTCCCGCATCTATTACCTCAGAAGACTATTCGGGATAAGCTACAGTGCTGGCAGTGAGAGCTATATCATATGGTCAGCGTAACCGCCGCCATCACAGGATGACTGGAACTTGAGATAGCGAATGCAACAAAATCTTTTCCCACGGCAGGAATCGCAGTGGCCGCAAAGGCCACCATGCCAGCCTAACGGTACCCTTTACTCTACCATGGCCTACATTCCAAAAACATCTTTTTCAGCTATGTCCATAATGCCCGCAGCAGCCTCATGGCCTAAAACCCCGATATCAATTTCCGGACCAACCCCTCTTTGGCAAAAGAGTCACTGTGGCAGACACCACTGCAGGCTTGAACCTTTATGTACACCTGTGATGGCCAATTTCAGGAGCATCTGGCTCTATAACCTCCAAAGGCCCACTGGTTTGGATCTGAACATTGCGACCACAGATAACCATAGTCACAGGGTGCGCGCCATTACATACCACCATCATCTTTAGATGGGTCTGCACAGAGGGGTGGGATTTTGCGCTGGATGCCGTAATTTTATTTATAAGTGAACAGCGATAGATACATTTAAGGTTAATTATTACGGATCCAATGTCTCAAGCGACATCGGACCCCACCTTTGCCATCACATGTCCTATGCGCAAATGATATACATGTACATATTACACAACGAGCATATATATGCAAAAACAGTCTGAACAGCCTTGAAGGCCTAAAGAGGCATCATTATTGCAACACCGTCCAATCTTAATTTCTGTATCGTCTAATGCAGGTTCAATAGATATAAAATATAGGGCAACTATGTCAAATATTTATAAAATATATAAAAAACATCAATGAATATACAAATATTTATGACGATTTATTAAAATATGCTCATATATATAGACATCATTTGACCATTAAAACTTCAAATAATAAATGAGGTATTGTTATGTCATACTGCCTACTACCCCTCAGGCAGCGTTATACTTGTAAATTAATTCAGTTGATGTTGCTTCTATGTTTTATATATCTGCCAGAAGTTCCAAAATGTACAAGTAAGTGATATATGGTAAGCATAGTTAGACCTAAAAAATCGGACCAGGTTAGCATTTGGTTCTACAGCCACCACCGCTATTAGAATATCCACCTGTTTCACTAGACACCCATTTGTGTCTGCACCTCCACTGCCACCTTATATACCTCCCAAGCCGGATTATGCCTTTGGTCATATCTCCGCGCTTAGATAAACAACCAATGGTTAATAGGGTGAACACCATAGGAGAAGCATTGAATCGCCCCTAACGGAAAAACGGATGTACAGAAAGGTGAACATGTGACAAGGGATTCAAACTTCCAAGTTACGCATAGCCTTTCGCCAAGAGGGGGATCGCCTTAGGCTTGTCGTGGCTGGCTCTGACGCTGCAGCTGCCGTCAAAACCATTGTTTCAGCATAAGATTCCGGAGTGCGACAGGTATGGATGACACATTCGCTCTTTTGGCCAGACCCATTGACCACATTAAGGAGGCCAAGGCCTTCATGGCATGCGCTTTAACGTCTGGAGATAGTTTTGACAAGTCTTGGGCATTCATTGATTCAAATATGCTATTGAATCTTTTGGCATAACACATCTTGTTCTTTATGCTGCTTTTACTTTGATTCTCTTTTATTAGGTATTCTTTGAAATCTGCCCATAATTTGGTCCCTAGATATTGTTGTTGTCTTTGATTTGTGTGTCTTGATGAATTTGGTAAGATGTGATTATCATCTTTAGAATGCTCTATTTTCTTATATTCAGATATGTGGTTTATTTCTGTATTTTTTTATGTATTTGTGTACTTTTTGATAATTTCTTGACATTTTTAAAACAAATGTTTGAAATACCCAAAGAAGAGAGGAGGGGCTTGGCACAATATTGTCCGTGTTGCTTCGTTTTTTAGTTTAAGCGGCTGTGTTGCTGATCCATATCTTGAGCCAATTTGTTGTCGGTTACATCGGTTTTAAGAATTTTGATTTAAGCTCCCATAAAGAAGGTTTTAATTTAAACTTGTAATGACAATCTTTTCTTGGCTAAGGTGTTATTTATGCCTATTACATAATCCATACAAAGATTTCATCATCTTTTGTTTTTCACTGTTGTAGCCTTTGAGTCTCAATTGCAAATGACATTTTTCCCCAGTTTTTGTGTAAAAGATTCAAAATAACATTCAAGGTAATGCTAATTTTATGTATAGTTTTCTTTATCGGATTTGTCAGGATCCTTTGGCAAAACATTGGTTCGTATCAGAGATTTCATTTGTGTGTTTAGGATCACCCTTGGCAGAATAAAAATAAAATAGTAACTAATTCTCCATCCAATGAGATTTACCTTGAATCAATCAACAACACGTTATGATCTTCAAATTAAAACTGTTTTATACCCTATATCATTGTCTAAGCAATATAATTATAGATTTGGGTTTAGTTACAATAAAGCAATAATTACTATGACGGCCTTTAAATATTTTTTTAGTTATAATGTATTATGGCTAGTTATAATGATGATGAAGAAAAAGAACTGATAATAGAAACAGAGAATGCGACAGACGACGCCACAGGAGATTTAGAGGAAATGATGGATAAGACGAAAGCAGGTACCAAGGCAATGGGAAACAAAATGAAGGATACCGACAAGGATATGGAAACTGAATATGATAAAGAAAAACCAAAGGAAGACATTAAATCAAAAGAAGAAGAAGAAGAAGATTAATCATATCAAATTGAATTAAGTAAGGTGATTTTATTTAGGATTTTTTGTTTGAGTCCATGTAAGATAATTCTGGCAGATTTTAATAAAAATACGGGTTAGTTACAAGTGAAAAAAAAGATAATAGTGCTCTATTGGCAGTTAGCTTCCAGATAATTAACGCAAACAAATACAGTTGCCAGATACCAATTTCATCGTTATTGTTTTTGAGTTCTAACACCTTTTAATTTACACCTTTTATTCGTAGAACTTTCTATACCTAGAAAAACATTATTATCATAGCATGTGAGGAAGGTCATAATCAAAACATATGCTAGTTCTACAATAAATTCTATTTAGTTTTTTAACATTTAATTTATATTTTAAAATTTATTTTATATTACCATTTTTTTTCTGTTAAAGAAATACCTTTTTAGCTTCTGCTTCGTTCTCACCATTTGAATTTTCTACTTCTACCGAGATTCACTTATCACATTTGGTCCATGGAGTTTGAAGAGGTAAAGTATGAAATTATGCAACATAGAATGGTAATTATCTTCGATGTAAAAAAATCATATATCGATTAT
The DNA here is from genome assembly GCA_013821245.1 of Candidatus Nitrosopumilus sp. Lineage (GTDB taxonomy): Archaea > Thermoproteota > Nitrososphaeria > Nitrososphaerales > Nitrososphaeraceae > Nitrosocosmicus. Next base: position 832 of record JACDHC010000123.1, on the reverse strand, counting down.
TCTATTCGTCTAAAAAGGTAAAATAGCTTAATAGATTATAAATATAAACTTGGATTTTAATGATGATGAGACACATTTCACCGGAAAGGATGAGTTTCCATTTGGTAACAATATAATAATTATAAAGAAAGTAAAAAGTCTAAAGCAACTCAGGAAGGGATAAAGAGAGTTGGTTAGGCTTAATTACAAGGAGGCAAAAATAAAGAGATTTACCATGAAAGGTATACAGCACTATATCGCTTATATGACCAAGATTTGGTTAGAATGGCCAGGAATAGAATACCTAAAGAAAACCGAGGAGCAGGAAAACCGTTTTGATTTCCTGCATAATTATAGTTATTCAAATAACATTAGGATTTCTAGTCGTAAATAGTCGTCTTGATCCATTAATAACTGCGATGCATCTATCGATGGGTGTATTGCTTTTTGCAATGGTAATGATAACTTTTCTTTCATCATATAAATTTTCCAAACGCCAAAGTCTACATGCTGAATAAATCTTTACCATGGAAAAGTAAAAAAGATTATAAGATTTTACGTAATTTTATATTATGGGCATTATCTATTTTTATTGAATGAAGATATATTCCTTTTTACCAATTTTTTTAGTTATTTCGCTTATCTTTACTCTTTTGTTAAGCGAAATAAAAATTTCTTATTCTCAGGATTTTGAAGATGAAACTGAAATTGATCAAAGTATATCTCAAGATTCTGTTCAAGAGGCTGCAGGTGCGAATATTACGCAAGACCTTGGCCAGGAAGCAGAGCAAGAGGCTGCAGGTGCGAATATTACGCAAGACCTTGGCCAGGAAGCAGAGCAAGAGGCTGCAGG
>JACDHC010000316.1 GCA_013821245.1 Candidatus Nitrosopumilus sp. | reverse complement strand
CATTATTGATGGGAACAATCTCCGTAACAGGAATTGACTCTGCATTCGCAAATAAATCAGACCAAAAAATCGAGCAAGACACCGAAATCGAACAAGACTCATTCTGTGTAAGCGCTTCCACTGTTCCTCCAACCGCAAGCTGCAACAACATGGCATTAGGATTCAATGTCAATACAGGCAACATAGCCGGCGGACAAGACTAAAAACCCCATTTTTTTTATCAGAAATCAAATAAGCAATTTATACACACATCAGAGCAAAATATATCTAAATTGCCATTAGCTGTTTATGATATTTTAAAGGTTTGATGATAATTAGAGGATGGATCGATCGTTTTAAATAGTTTTGAGCATTCACTCAAACTGCTTTTTCATCATAATCTTGGTTTCATAATCATACATATATATCCTAACAACATAATCCCATTGTAATTCATTAATTCAATATCATATTATTGATAACTGATCAATACAATCACTTTAAATTTATAAATCCCAGCTATATGGAAATTTAGCTTAGACATGTTGCCAAAAAGGTTATTGTAAACAAAAACCCCTTTGATTTTGAAATTTGTTCACAGGTAATCAAACAATGTCTTCTGAGATGGCAGTATTACCTTATCTTTTTTGGACAGGTTAGAAACCTTTATTCCCACTTTACGTATAGGGGTGATGTCCTTTTTACTATGTTCGTCATCGTTATCCACAGTGCCAACCTTAAATTTTTCCAACAACGATTCCAATACATCAACAATGCTTTCTTTGCTATCCTTATAATTGGAAAACGTTGTTTCCCTCGTCTCAACTGTAAAGTCCGTTTTCATTAACTTGACACCCACTGTTTTGAATTCATATCCCCTCCTTTTGATTCGGTCATAGATATCATCAACCAATTCATTTATTAAATATTCCAATATTACGCCCTTATCTTTGGCAGGCTTCTGCAATGTTTGTTCCGTACTTAAAGATAAGTTGTCCTCTCTTGGCAATACCTGCTCATTATCTTCGCCAATGGCTACACGCCACATCCATAATCCATTCTTTTTACCGAATGCAGTAATTAGTTTCTGCACATCATATTTTGCTAACTGTCCAATTGTATTAATTCCCATTTCTTTTAAAGTCTGAGTAGTTTTTATGCCGATACCTGCAACTCGATCTACTTCCAGTGGCTCTAAAAAATGCAATAGATTTTGTGAATAGACAATTGTTAAACCATCAGGTTTTTTAAAATCGGACGCAATCTTTGCAGCAGATTTGGTGGTTGCAACACCTATTGAACATAAGAGTCCATCACATTGTTGTTTTATTGAATCTTTTATTTTTTGGGCATACCCCTCTATTGAAAAATTTGAATTTGTTTTATGGTTTTCAACTGCCTTTTCCTTATCTTTTTCCTCTTCCTTAGGCGGCGACGTAGTACAATGCAATAGAGATTGCTTCTGCTGTTCAATAACTTTACTGGTACAATCCATATATGCTTCATCAATGCTCGTTTGTTCTAAAATATCGGCATATTCTTCTAGCAACATCATCACCTGGCGGGATATTTTACCATAGTACTGCTTATCTACGGGTTTTAAAATAAGATCAGGGCAAAGCTCCTTAGCTTTTATCAGAGACATTGCAGATCTAACACCGTATTTTCTTGCCTCATACGAACAAGAAGCTACGGCCCCCCTTGTTATTGTGCCTTCTTTTTCTGGGGTCATTATCACAGCATGAGGTTTTCCTTTAAGTGACGGATTTCTAATTTCCTCACACGCTGGGAAAAATGCATTCATATCAACATGCATTATCACCCTTCCACTCCAAAGTAATGGCAATTGCATTTGAGGCTTGTACCATTTTTTCTCTTGCAAATTCAATAAATTAAGAATATGGTTTATTTTAGAAGGAGCATCCACAACTATAATTGCAAAATCAATGCCTTTTTCTTCTGTTCTCGTTGAGAATATTTCTTTCTCTTTGTGCTTTATTAATTTAATCCATCCAGATTCGTCATAGTTTTTTTCCAATGTACTGTTAGAAAGTTTCAAAAAAATAAAATCTGAAGTTACTGCAGGGTAATAGGATTTGTAGTCAGCACTAGACCAAGCAAAAGCAGA
>JACDHC010000315.1 GCA_013821245.1 Candidatus Nitrosopumilus sp. | reverse complement strand
TTTATATACAACTTGCACAGGTCTTTGTCGGTGTACACTTAGCCCTCTAAGTATAAGTTCGTGGCATAATGCAGCTTCATAAATACTTTCAAGCAATCCAGGGCCACCCAGTGTTCGATGAACCTCTATTGACGCACCGATGATTTGATGTGAAATCTTGTCTGGTGCAATCGGTAACATAGGTAACACTTAGTTCATACACATAGGTAACACTTTTTGCTCATTATACTGCTTTTTCTCTTAAACATCCTTTAAAATCACGGTTTTTTATCATACGAAATGAAGGACTTTTGTATCTGTTGCGTTTCTTGCCTTTTAGATAGTCTTTAAGTTCACTATAATAGGCAAGAAATGCTTCAGATGCTTAAGTCCGTTTCGCAAATGTTTAACAAAATTCAATTAAGGTTATAAAAAATGTTATTTATCCCCTCAAGAGAAAAATCCGACATTATAGTTAAGACTCTCTTTTCTGAAAAAACTTTCCTTTCAACCTCTTCTCACTATATTTTTTGGTTTCATTTTGGGTCTTTCCAACTGTTCACCCAACTTTAATTTTCCAAGATATACAGAACCGTAAAAAATATTTAGTTCTTCATTTTCTTCCTTTAAACCTACATATTCCCCTGCAAGTGTTTCTCCTAGATAATATGGCTTTTGCTTCAACCATACACATCCATTTTGTCCTACTTTTCTAACAAGCATGGAAGTTAAATCATATTCAGGATCTCTCAAGATTCCATCCCATTTTCTTTTTGAACTGGAATAACAATCAGAGGGTGTTTGCATATCTAAAGATTCATGAGGTCTTTCAAAATTATATTCTTCTTGAAAAGTTGCCATTCTAATAATTTGTTCTTGGATTGTCATTGCAGGTGGATTTGCTACTGCTTGTTTTAACGTTAGATGAAAACGTTCGTGCCTTCCATTTTCCTCCGGATGACCTGGATTAATCCATTCCGGTACGACTCCTGCTTTTATTAGATTTATTGATAATCGCGTAAGTCGTCCAACACCTATAGATCCAAATGGTGGACCATTATCGGTTCTTACTCTCTTAGGTAAACCATATTCATCAAAAGCTTCTTTAAATACAGCCCAAACATCATTCACTGTCTTTTTTTGGAGATGACTACATTTTATTAAATATCTTGAAAAGCCATCTGTTATCGTTAAGGGCTCACATTTATGACCGTCTTGCGTCATAAACCATCCTTTGAAATCGGCCATCCAGACATCATTGGAATTATTTAATTCGCCTAAAGAATGTGTTCCTGAAACTCTTTTTCTTATGCGGCGTGGGACAATTAATTGATTCTCTTTAAAAATTTCATATAATCTTGTTGCAGAAGGCCATTGAATTTTTGGATACTCACGGGTTAATACGTGTATTATTTTTCTTGGTCCCCAATGCATATGTTTTAACTTTAGATCGATAGCCATGTTTATAATGGTTGGACTAAAGGTGCAGTTAGGATGATAAGGTTCTCGAGATTGATCTTTAAAACCCTCTACTCCCAAAGCTAGATATCTGTTGTACCATTTATAAGCAGTCTTTCTGCTTATTCCATAACGCTTACACAGTTCAGTCATTGACACTGTTCCTGAAATAAACGTCTCTATTAATTCTTGTCTTTGATCTTCCACTTTTTTCAACTCCCAAGCCATAGAGCCCTCATTTTTTTTGAAGTTCTTTAGCTTTATTGTATTAGAATTATAAAAAAAGTGTTACCCATGTTGGTGAACTGGTCATCTTTGTATCAAGTATCAATCTTACTCGAGAAAAATGACTGTTACCTATGTTGGTGAACTAAAGTGTTACCTATGTTGGTGAATTGGACCGTCTTCGCTCTTTGTGTCTTCGTACCTTTGAGTCTTTGTGTTGCATTAATTTTTTTTAGAACGTCAGTTTTGATAGAAGTCTATTGCAATAGCTTTGGGTCTCCAAATAATTTCAGAATATGTTAGGGAGCTAAACGATCGATTTGCCATTGTTTGTCTTTTATTTGATAACGAAAGCGGTCATGCAAGCGGTTAGTCCTACCCTGCCAAAATTCAAATCGATCGGGTATAAGACGATACCCTCCCCAATAGGGTGGAAGAGGAATGATT
>JACDHC010000314.1 GCA_013821245.1 Candidatus Nitrosopumilus sp. | reverse complement strand
GGAAGGAGGATGGTATAGATAAAATCCCATTTGTTCCTCTCAATGAATTCAACGGTGCTTTAAATGAAGACAAAGTGCTCCTTTGTGGATCTGGTGGACAGGGATGATGGAGTTAATGATAATGATTATCTGTACCAACAGAATATAAAAAAGAAATAGGGATTGTTTATAACTATAAATATCGGAAAACTTTTTGTTACCATGTGGGTGACTATAATGACAAATCCCTGGAAGAGGCAAGAGAAGAGATAAAGTTGGTTGGAAAGCAAATATCTGGCCTATCTCCTTTGGCCGTTTCATTAAGCGAAAAGGATAACTCGCATAATGATATCGTTAACAATATTCTAAGCATCAATGACAGAATTGAGTGGGATGGTGAATTTCAGGAACTGATAAAAAAGTTGTTAGTTGCCCAAGACATGTATATTCAATTGCTGGAGAACAGTATTGCAAAATAAAAAAGCATAGCGGCCCCTTATATGATATCAAGTAATATTACTTACAGGAATATGCGGGGTTTTGGCTAATACTCATTCTTATATTTCACTTCCAATACTTCTCATTTCGGATATTCCTATCTTATCGATAAAAAAAACATAATAAAGGAAAGATTGATTTTACAATATTGATACCGTATATGATACCTAATTTAAAGGCGATTGTGGTGTGCAGTTATTGTATTAATTTTGGTATGTGATAGATTTCAATATTTTGGATTTTTTCCTTCACTAAAAATGCCCAAGAAAACAAACCAACGCTGGTATTTGGTAATGTGGAAAAACATTGGATAACCTGTTGATGTTGCTATAAAACATGTTTTGTTATGTTTGGTTTTGCGTCTTATTTTTTTATATATGCATTATGAGAAAATAAATCGAGTTTGCGCCCTTTTGGTGTTTATGACAAGCACAAAGTTCACCTCTCATGGTGAGAAGGGGTGTGGCTATTGGGGGACAGAATTAGTAAAAACTTTATAATTAAAGGTGTGTTTATAGAACAATGGTGTTTTGCAGACACTGTGGAAACGACTTTTCGTTTGGTGATGTATCTTATTGCCCATTTTGCGGAAAACCTCAGAAAAAAGTCCCTGAGGGCACAAGTCCAAAATCCCCGAAAAAACATGAAAATACCCTTGCAATATCTATATTGGCAGGTGCGGTTGCATTTAATGGGGTAGGACACCTATACATTGGAAAAATAAGGAAAGGCATAAAACTATTGATGGTGGGATGGGTTATGGGTGCACTAGCAATTTTATTCCCCCCCTTGGGCATAGTCTATTTTGTCTTTTGGATTTGGCAGGCATATGACGCTTATAAAAAAGCCAAACATTGCAGTGAATCCAATACTAAAGATGGCAAAGGACTTTGGTGAGCAAACAACACTTGCCTTACTAAAATATCGGCTCTGTTCACTTAAGCATTTTTAATTCGCTGTTATGATGATCTACAAATAGATTCAACCAATTCTGTACATGCTTTAGTTTGCAATTCTTCAACCTGCATGGAAAGTAATCGTCGATACTTTCTGTCCTCTCCTTTATGTGTTGCATGGTTCTCTCCATCAGACTTTTCTCGAATGCAGAATGAATGTGATGATCAAGGTTCAGGAACCTGCAGGCTTGTGGGTACCAGGTTCCACCATCTGTTGATACTGGATGCTTTCCATGAATCTGGACCAAACCTGAAATAAATCGCTCAGCAACGAACATGTTCCTTTCCTTGGATATTCTTAGTGCGAGAATTTCCTTGTTTTTAGGCTCGATAGCCACCCAGAGCCATACGAACTCTGAACCTACCTTCAGTAGTGTCTCATCAACGACATACTCCACAATCTTTTTCCTTTTTATTAGTATCCTTTGAGGCTTGTACTTCTGAATCCAGTTCCAAATTGATACATGGTTTCGTTTGATAAAGCAAGCAAGTATTTCTGAAGCTCTCCTTAGAGATAATCCTGAAAGATACAAATACAGACCATAGCCAATGTACTCTGAAGGTGTTCTGTTTCTGCTAATCACATATGAGATAGAACATCTTCAAGCTATAGGCTTATCGTTAAGTGAACAGGGCCTGTTTTCATAATGATCTCTTTTTATATTATTTTTATGTAGTGGCCA
>JACDHC010000313.1 GCA_013821245.1 Candidatus Nitrosopumilus sp. | reverse complement strand
ATTTGAACTAACAATGACTTGATTTCATCGGTATTGAAATCTTTTTTAGGTTTTTTTGCACCCTTCATAAGTGTATCCATTATCCCAATATCGGGTTTAATGTTCAAGGAGCGAACAATTTCATCAATTGACTGGAATTGTTTCTGCGAGTGCAATAATAAATCATCTAATTCAGGGTTAGAATACTCAGATACGGATGGGACAGAAAGAGGATGAAACCATTCAAATTCGGCTAACCTGCTTACAGCAGTTGCTGATTCGGCCCGTGGAACAAAGAGTGTGACCTTTGATAATCTTGCTAGACCCACTTCACATAATAAAAATTTTTACACCTTTAAAATCTTAACTAATCAACAACGTTAAAGAAATCTATTTGGTAACCAGGTTATCAAATTCTTTTAAAAATAATTCCAGGTTTTCTTCCGGAATAACGGCACCGCATGCTTTATCATGTCCCCCGCCACTGCCATTTAGGTTAGAAGTTAGTTCATTAACTAATTTCCCTAAATGGTATGAACAGTCTTTTGAGCCACGTATTGACAAAACATAAGAATTAATATTATCCTTTAATTTAAAAGCAATGCCCACCTGTTTTCCTGATAATCCCAACACAAAATTTACTATCATACTTGACGCCAGATCAAGATCATGTTGAAGATAAGCAATATTGTTCATTTTTATTATTTTAGATTCAATAATGTTCAAAGCATTTGAAATCTTATCAGAAAACTGTTTTACCAAATAAAAACCGTTTTTAATCTCATGGGGTAGCTTAAAAATTGAAATTGATTTGGATACATATTTCAAAAAGTCGATATTTTTTTGAGAAGAAGAAATCATATAAGAAAGAAAACAAGACTCCAACATTAAAAAAGTCCTATCGTATTTACTCACTAAAATACTTGCCATCGGTTTGGATTCCATATAATCAGTTAATGCGGCGGCTGAAGCATAAAAAGAGAATTTGCTATTTAATTTGTTTTTGCACAAATAATATATTTGGACTGACGTGCACTCCTCAACATCATGAATTAACCTCACTCCGATTTTTTTTAATGTGTCTTTTATTTGATCTTCCAAATAGTGATGGTCTATGTAAACTATTTGGACGTTATTTGAAATTAAAACCTGAAGTTTTTCAATAAAAATATTTTGATTTTTTTTATTTAGTCCTAAATCACATATAAACACTCTAGAAAATTTTTTGTTTTTTGAGCAAATTGATATAACAATATCAAGAACGTTTAACAAACTTGGATAATCTGCTAAAAAAATATTTTTAACTTTTAGGGCATTCTGTAATAATGCTGCGGATACTAAACCGTCGACGTCTTCCTTATGGGATATGCAAATACTTTTCAATATATCGAAACTTTAAGAATCGTTTACTATTTAGATGTTTTTTTAGGTTTAATAAACCGCGATTGTCTCATCAATATCAGAGTAGAAACAAATACAGATATAGAAAAAAAGGCAGAAATAGCAGTCATAACCCATATAGAATTACCTTCTGTCATAAGATAATTACATATTACTGAATATATAAACCAAATCCAAGCTAAAAGTATAAAGACACCATAACAAAATTTATATAAACAAAATGAGGTTTATTCCAGTTATCAATTATTAACTATTAATAATCCATAATTAGCAACTAGCTCAATTTTGCAGGTAGGCCCCATTAGGATACCGAAAACACACAGCAGCAGTAAAAAACACCTTTTGCGCCATATGCAATTATGACATGTAACATGCAAACGGCACAAAGATACTGTCAGTATAGGCAGTAGGCAAGCAAGGAAAGAATCAGAAAGATAGAAAGCAGTCTTTACGCGTGAAACTGTGAAACTTGCAATGAAAATATCGTAACTCGATACTATTTTTTGTTTTTTTTTGTTGGAAACTTGTGTTATGGCATGTGAATGGCATGGTATTTGTTTAGATGTGTGTTGTTTAGCGGTGTGTGTGCCCGTTTAGTGTATTTTAAATATATTTATATTCTTTCTGTCGGTTATGTTTTTTGTTTTTGTCAACAGGTGCGTTGGGCTATTGGTGATGGCAGGCTGAACATCTCGCCCAAAGGCTTGATGATTACACCTCCATTCCATCAACGCCATCTTCTAT
>JACDHC010000312.1 GCA_013821245.1 Candidatus Nitrosopumilus sp. | reverse complement strand
GCCACCAACCACCTATACCTCCACCACCACCACTACTACCAATAGCAAGAACAATTCTACAAACGCAATCTCAACACGGAATACAAGTGTGCATGGAACAGATGGACATGAAACACTGTTACTTCAATCTGTTTACAACACTTTGCAGCATACTCAAAGGGCAGATAATGTTGAGAACCCGTTGTGGTTTTTATCAGAGCAAACAATTAAAGAAAACGGACAGATCCTGATTTTTACCACAGATAGGGCAAGCACAGAGTCTATTGCTTCAAAATTGGCGTTTTCCATGCATAACTCAAAGAATTTTTGTAATTACCTTTCCACATCAGACATTAAAGAAGTTGAGAATAACTATATTTCAAAGATGAGATTAAAAGATGAAAAACTAATTGCTGCCATGATTAATGGGGTGGCTTTTCATCATGCCGGTCTTGATTTACAAAAAAGGAAACTGGTCGAAGACGCCTATAAAGCCGGTAAAATCAAAATCCTTTTGAGTACGACTACCCTTATTGCCGGAGTAAATTTGCCAGCGACTTTGGTGATTTTCGACTCACTGTCATTTTGGAACGGCATAAGCAAACAGGCGATGACAAAAAGGGATTTTCTAAATGGATGTGGGAGGGCAGGCAGGCCTGGTTTTGAAACACGAGGCAGGGCATTGATTATGGCTTCATCAATCAAGTCTGCCCTTCAATTTATCTCAAGGCCCTTAGAAAAGGTGGAAAGTCAGTTCACACTTGATACACTGGTGTTTCAAACATTATCCATAATAAAAAGAAATGCCGATATTGGGCAAAAATACACAACTGTCAAAGACATTGATAATTTTTTCAAAAACAGTTTTTATTTCTCATGCGGCTTTAAAATTGACATTCGCAGTTACCTAAAACAGCTTTTTAATATGGATATGATTTCTATTTGCAACGGATCTAATCCACCAAGCACCGATGCGAATAGCAGTCATTTCAGAAAAGGAATGGATGTTTTTGGAAAATATGCGGAAGGCGGTGATAAGCAAGTTAATGCTGCTGTAAAGGATAATCAATCAAGTGCGGCATTTTGTATTACCCGCCTTGGCTATGAAACAATAAGATTCTATTTGAATCCCCGTACCGGATATCTTATACGTAATATGCTTCTTGCTTCAGAGTCTTGCTTCTCAAAGACAAAGCTTTGCTCATCGGGTTTTTTTTTAAGGGTGGATACTCCCAGAAAAATCACAGTCTTATCTTTTATTCACACATTAATGCATGCAAAGGAGTTTCAAAACCTGTGTAAAACTACAAAAAGAAAAGATGATGAAAATGAATTCATTGGGGATCACATTGAGGAGATAATGGTAAATCAGGCAATGTATTTGCAGCAAAAACTGACTGAAGATGAGCGAAAGTGCCTTTGCACCTCCATGGCGTTTTATGACAAACTGAATATGGATGACATTGAGTACCGGGCTAACTTTGAATCTTTGTATCCTAGATTTGGGCGAGGGGATTTTGCAGCTCTTCAGGAAAATATGGACTGGTTAGTGGGGGCAACATTGAGTATCGCTAAAGTTATCCTAAACAACAACACGGCCTCGTTTGTTGAAATTACCAACATGCTTTTAACTTTATCAAAAAGGATCAGCGCTGGAATGGTAAAAGACGACCTTTTGGAATTGTGCAGGATAAGGGAAATCGGTCGCATTAGGTCTCTGGCCCTTGTAAACGCTGGAATAAAGTCTTTAAAACAACTTGTTAACCCAAATAATAAATGGACAGTGTCTCATGCTCTTGAGTCAGAACAACTGGCAGAACGGATAATTGACAATGCAAAAAGGAACCAAGGCAAAACCTAATCTTTAGCATTCATTAGTTTTTACCCTTGAATTGTTTTTTTGGTTGTATATACCTTGTCTCCCAATGGATCTGTGTGTCCATATTTTTCAAAAAAAAAGGTTTGGTTATGTAATGCTTACAGTCACTTGCATGTTGCCATTGCTGCTATGGGTAAACCAACTGCAGGGTGAGTTTGTTATTGCCGACCCTATAAAATCATAATTTGGACAAACCCTAAACATTTCTCCCACTGGTATTTCACCCGGTGGCATGTCTATAACTGCAGTTGCATTATTAGGATTATTCTCA
>JACDHC010000122.1 GCA_013821245.1 Candidatus Nitrosopumilus sp. | reverse complement strand
CCTGTGATTGAGTCCAATTTATATTCGCGTATCCTTATGCTGGCAATCTCATTGGCAATGGTTTGGATTGCTTTTAGAACCGCATCAACTGGCCCGACACCAGTTTCTGATGCAATAAAATCTTTGTCATGGATATTTAGCTTAACGACAGCTGTGGGTATGATGTGGAGGCCAGTGACTATGTGGAACTCGTTTAGTTTGAACCTTCCGTCAAATTTCTTATTTTTTATCACCTCGGATGCTATGGACAATAAATCTGATGTAGTTATTGCTTGACCCGAATCCGCTATTATCTTTTGTTTGTCCACAATTTGCTTTAACTGCTCTTCTGTGGTTTTAAGTGCGAATTCGTCCAATATTGATTTGATGCCGTGTGTTCCCGCATGCTTTCCTGCTTGTAGCCATCTTTTTCGACCGACTAGTTCGGGACTGATGGGCTCATATGTAAGGGGGTTGTTCAATATGCCGTGGGTGTGAATCCCTGACTCATGACCAAACGCATTTTCACCAATAATGGCTTTATTTGGCTGAACAATTATTCCCATGGTATTTGAAACAAACTTTGATACGTCGTACAAAATAGTTGTTTTGATGTTGTGCTTGTAGTTATAAAGGCATTGCAATGCCATTACCACTTCCTCAAGTGATGCGTTGCCTGCTCTTTCACCTAAACCATTTATTGTTACGTGGACACATGCTGCTCCTGCTTCAAATCCTGCAATTGAATTTGCAACGGCAAGGCCAAAATCATCATGACAGTGCACGCTAATAGGCAAATGAGTACTCTCAATTACATCGTTTACCAGTTCGGAAATATACCTTGGCGTAGAATATCCCACCGTATCTGGGATGTCTATCCTATCCGCACCTGCCTCCGCCACTGCTTTGAATACTTTATTGAGAAACTGTCTGTCCGATCTAGTGGCGTCTTCTGCAGAAAACTCGACCTTTAGACCATGTTTTTTTGCATAATCGACAGCAAACACCGCTTTTTCCAGAACCTGCTCTCTTGTCATTTTTAACTTATACTTCATGTGTATGTCAGATGTTGCAATAAAAGTATGGATGTATTTCAGGTCACAATCAATTGCTACATCTATGTCATTTTGTACTGTTCGAGCCAGACCGCATATATCCGCCTTCAGGCCCAGTTTACAAATTTTTTTTACAGCTTCTACCTCTCCCGGGGAAACCACGGGGAATCCAGCCTCTATCGCATCAACCCCAAGCTCATCGAGCTTCATTGCAATGTCTATTTTTTGACTTGGGGAAACGGATACCCCGGGAGTCTGTTCCCCATCTCTTAATGTGGTATCGAAAATTCTTACTTTCCGGCCATCAAAGCTCATCATTGATCGCGCCCCTTGCTAACGCCGAAACTCCTGTACGTGCTACCTGTATTATACCATAGCTTGAGACTAGATTTTTAAAAGCATCAATTTTGTCTGGAGTTCCTATTAACTCAACTGTAATAGTTTCATTGCTGATATCCATTATATTTCCCCTATATATTGATGCAAAGTTGGCTATTTCGATTCTGGTGGTTGGATCTTTTGCATTCATCTTAATTAATGCTAATTCTCTATACACTGCATTTTCCTTGTCCAATACATTAACCTGAATAACGTCTATTGTTTTCCGTAATTGTTTTACTAACTGCTCCAAAGTTTTTACATCTGATTTAGTTGTTATGGTCATTCTGGATAAATCAGGCTTTTCAGTAATTCCGACAGTAATACTTTCAATGTTAAAGTTTCTTGACCTAAAAAGGTTAGTGATTCTGAATAACACCCCTGGTTTGTTTTCTACAATAACTGATAAAATATAGAGGGTGTTATTGCTATTATTTGTAAAAATGGGTTTGGCCTCCATAAATAATCATGCCCCCACAACCATATCTTTTAATCCCGTTCCTGGAGCTACAAATGGATAAACGTCCTCATTGGGATCAATTGGCACATCTATTACTGTAGCTACATTTGAGTTTACGGCAGTTTTTATCGCCTTTTCTAATTCATCCATTGACTGGACTCGAATGCCTTGAGCTCCATATGCTTCTGCGATTTTGCAATAATCTGGAATGTTTTTTAAATGCACCCCGCTATATCTTCTGTTATAGAAGGTACGTTGCCACTGGGCAACCATCCCTAACATATAATTATTGAGTATAAATACAATTACGGGAAGATCTTCCAGCACTGATACGGCCAGGGAATTTTCCGTCATGTTGAACGAACCGTCACCTGCAATATCTACGACGGGAACGCTAGTTCTTGCAGCCTTTGCCCCTATTGATGCCGGAAACCCAAAACCCATAGTTCCTAACCCTGTGGAGCTAAAGAATGTTCCGGGTGCTATGACATCAAAATGCAAAGATGCCCACATTTGACACTGCCCCACTTCTGTTGTTACTATTCCATCTGCAGGAAGTATCTCCCTTAATTTTTTTAAAGCTTTTTTAGCTGTAATCTCCCTTGAATAGTCCTTTAGGGTGTCCAAATAGTATGCCACCAATTCCTTTTTTCTGTTTAGCCATTGTTTAGAAACCTCTTCATCCGATTTGAAGGCTTTTGGTATCATTTTGATTAATGTTCTTAACGATGATTTCACATCTCCAATTACCGCTGCATTTACTGTTTTATTTTTACCTATTTCGGCGGGATCTATGTCAAAATGAATTACATTGATATCCTTGCCAAACTCATCAAATCTTCCAACCGTTCTATCGGAAAACCTGGCACCTATTGCCATTATGCAATCAGCCTCGAGTATCATTCTATTTGCCTCCGCATGTCCATGCATCCCTATAGGCCCCAAAGCCAAATGGTGATTTTCCGGAAACGCTCCCTTACCTTTGAATGTTGTAACTACGGGGATTGACAGCAATTCTGCCAGTGCCTGCAACTCTGAAAAGGCTCCAGAAAGGATAACACCGCCACCTGCCATAATTATGGGCTTTTCAGCCTTCAGTAACATTTCGCACGCTTTATTTATTTCTGATAGGTCCGGGTCAACAACAGGGTTGTATCCTCTAACCTTTATATAATCAGGAAACTCTATTTTTGCTACCTGTTGTTGTATATCTTTAGGGATATCGATCAGCACGGGGCCTGGTCTACCGCTTTCAGCGATATAAAACGATTTTTTGACCATCTCAGGTATTTCTGACGCGTGCCTTGGCTGAAAGGCATATTTTGTACATGGATTGGTTATACCTATAATGTCAATTTCCTGAAAAGCGTCTTTCCCTATCATCGGTAATGCAACTTGGCCTGTAACTGCCACAATTGGAGCAGAATCAGCATATGCCGTGGCAATCCCTGTTACAAGATTGGTTGCTCCAGGCCCTGAGGTCGCAAAACATACGCCGGCCTTTCTTTTTATTCTTGCATATCCATCGGCCATATGAGCGGCAGATTGCTCATGCCTAACTAATATATGCCTTATTTTAGAGTCAACTAATGCATCATAAATTGGAAGATTGGCACCTCCAGGAAGACCAAAAATGTACTCTACCTTTTCTTTTTCCAAGGCAGACATTAATGCAGATGCTCCGGATATTTCACTCATCTATTATCAAAACAACTCCTAACTAAAATATTTAAAATTTATACCCGTAAAATACTTTTAAACGAAAACATAATACCAAGTGTTATATTACAATCAGTTGATTTTTCCAATACCATTGAGTGTGTGTACTTTATTTTAATTTATAAGTTTTGTTAAAAAAAAGTCAGTTTAGTGACAAACAGTTGAATTTATTTTAACTATTTGTCATTGCTTTTTGTTTTCGATTTGTTTTTCGTATTGGATATTGTTATTTGCCTTGGATTCTGTTGTAAATAAATCATATGCCTCCTGGAAATTGTAATTTTCATGCACTATTGATTTTACCGCCTTAATCATTGCAACTGGATATTCTGACTGCCAGATGTTCCTTCCCATGTCTACGCCAGAGGCACCATCATTTATGGCGTCAAAAGTCAATTGCAATGCATCCCTCTCGGAGGTTTTTTTGCCTCCTGCTATGATTATAGGAATAGGGCAACTCTCGACTACCTTTGTAAAATCTTTACAGTGGTATGTTTTTACAATATGCGCTCCCAGCTCTGACGCGATTCTACAGGATAACCCCAAATATCTTGCATCCCTTGCCATTTCTTTTCCTACTGCGGTCACGGCCAAAACTGGAACTCCATATTTTTCCCCATTATCTACTAATTTCGATAGATTAGTTAGGGTTTGATATTCATATTTACCCCCTACAAAAATGGATAATGCCATGCATGAGGCATTAAGCCTAATCGCCTCTTCCATAGAGGTAACTATTGTTTCCTTGGATAGATCTTCCCCAATAATGCTTGAACCCCCTGAAACCCTTAAGACTATTGGCACGTTACTTTCAGGAGGGACGGAAGTTCTCAGAATACCTCTTGTAAGCATAATTGAATCCGCATGATGCAGTAAGGGCTTTATAGTCTCCCTTGGATTCTCAAGCTTTTCTGTGGGACCTAGAAAATAACCATGGTCCACGGCCAACATAACACAGCGACCATCATCTGGCCTGATTATTTTTGAAAGTCTGTTTTTCATTCCCCAATCCATTTGGTTCACCTCTATTGTCTTTCCTTGGATATTATAAAAATTTTAATAATCAACCTGGCGAGGTTATTATTATCTTCATCGAATCTTTTGCTCTATGTGCGTGTTCTAGTGCATCAGATGAGTTGCTTAAACCAAACTTATGGGTTATCAGGGGTTCTATATCTATTATGTTATTTTCTAGTAACGCTATTGTTTGGTGTATTTCTTTTTCAGACGTGGCATAGCTAGGAATGATTCTCAATTCTTTTGAGTAAATCAGATTCAAATCTATTTTTAAGTCGGAGCCTTTTGAGGGTACGCCAAATAGAGACACCGTTCCGCCCCTCCTAGTAATTCTGACTGACTTGACAAATGCGTCCGGGTTACTTGTAGATATGATTGAGATATCTACCCCCATTTGCCCAACACTGGAAAACACTTGGTTGTTGAACTGGTTGTCATCATTATCTTTTAGATTTATTGTGGTAATGCTGGGATCGATTTTTTTTGCAAAGTTTAGCCTAAACTCATTTATGTCAATTATAACTATTTTTGACGCTCCAAAAAGTTTGGCTAAAATCATGTGAATTAAACCAGTGGGCCCCGCTCCAAAAATCGCAATTTTATCTGCCTTCTTCAAGGTTAATTTATTTATTGATCTAAGGCAACATGCGACGGGTTCTATCAAGGCTGCCTGATTGAAATTAACATTGTCTGGAAGTGTCACAAGTCCTCCCCTTAAAACGTTCCATTCTGGTACAAGGATGTATTCTGATAACCCTGAGGGTTCTATGTTACTTGTTTGGTATTTCTCACACATTGTGAAATCATCATTATAGCAATAATGGCAGGAATAACAAGGGACGTGATGATGAATGAAGACCCTTTGCC
Source organism: Candidatus Nitrosopumilus sp. (assembly GCA_013821245.1). GTDB lineage: Archaea > Thermoproteota > Nitrososphaeria > Nitrososphaerales > Nitrososphaeraceae > Nitrosocosmicus. The sequence continues at coordinate 784 of JACDHC010000122.1, read as the reverse complement.
CTGGCCTAAAATTCTTTATGTTTTCTCCCACTTCCATTATTTCCCCCGCCGGCTCATGACCAATCTTAGATGATTTCATACCGTAGTTACCGAATATTTTTTCCAAGTCAGATCCACAAATGCCACATGTTTTCATTCTAACTAATACATCATTTTTACTAACTTTGGGTAAATCAACATTCACTATTTTAACAATTTTATTGTCAAGTATTGCTGTTTTCATTTATGATTTAACAGTTCCTTTATGTCTTAAAATATTTGTTATTTTGAATATTTCTTGGGTTTTTTTTCAAATAGTCTTTTGCATCCCTCACAACAAAAGAAAAATGTTTTATCGCGATACTCAAAGGTTGTGGCTAGTTCTTTATCCAACTCAATTCCGCAAACGGGGTCTACAGGCACACATAAAAAAAAATTGGCTAGGTATTTATTATTTCCCTTAGGCCAGTTAACTCACATAACACGCAGTTTGGTATTTTTATTTTGTCTTATTTTATTTTATATCGTGGTCAAAAATGATTAACTATATCTTAATTTATAAAGATCAACGCATTGAAAATGGGATGTCGTGCCCTGTAATAGAGGTCTATTGTGATAAATGCGGAAGTAAAATAAAACATATGATTACCCTCAAACCAGTCAAAGAAATACTTAGGAGTACAAAAAATAAATGCTCATCCTGTGGCATTGAACTAAACCCGCTAGATTTTACAATTGAACTTGAAAAGTTTTAAATCAAGCCAGCATCTTTTATGTCATGCTACCAAAGACGGATAATAGGCAT
>JACDHC010000009.1 GCA_013821245.1 Candidatus Nitrosopumilus sp. | reverse complement strand
GTGATGGAGTATGCATGCAGAGGCGCAAAAGATAACGGTGGATTAACTGTGGGAATTATTCCCCAAGAGGATTATTCCAAAGCTAACAAATTTTGTGATGTTGTTATTTGTTCGGGAATTGGAAAGTCTAGGGACTTTATAGTATCTTATTCATCAGATGGAATAATATCTGTAGGTGGTGGGGTTGGTACACTAATTGAATTGTGTGTTGGATACATGGCTAAAAAGATAATGGTCTCTATTGAGGATAGCGGAGGTGTTTCAGATACCTATGGGGGAAATTTTTTGGATGAGAGAAAACGCATAAGAATAGAAAAATCCAAATCTCCCAGTTTTGCTGTTGATTTGATAATCCAAAAGTTATACAATTCCACTGGAACTTAGGATCTACTTCATTGTTAATTAATGCCTAGAGTTTTTTAAGTGTTAATCTTGCTAGCCAATGAAATTTTAATTGAATTAAAAAAATGGCAGTAATGATAACAACGGATGTCAATTAATACAAAGACCATATTTTCTATGTGGTTTTTTCAAGTTTAGACTTTACTATTTTATTGACCTGTTGTTGGTTTTCTAAAAACAGTTAAAGAAATATGAAATGGTATATTCCAATAAACAAATAATTATTTTAAAGACAACAGATACTCATTAGGGATATAAAATTCACCATGTTTTTCCTTAAGCCTATTTAGCTCATGCAATACTTTCTGGATTCCAATTTTTTCAGCCAATTTGAATATTTCCGTTTTTAATCCCATTCCCAATTTCAAAGCACTTTCCAAATCTTCTTTGCTGCAGACTTCATTTGATATCAGCCATGACGCATTGTTGGAAGCAACTGCTAAAATTGAAATGGGGTCATATTTGGATGCCTTTTGTTCCGAAAGATCTATTCTTTCATATTTGTCTCCTTTATATTCATAAAATCCTTTGCCTGACTTTTGACCAAAATGCTTTGCTTCGTAAAGTTCTTTTATCTTTGGATGCGGCAATAATACTTTTTTATCTCGCAAGTTCATTTCGTATGTAGCTTTATAAATTACATCTAGGCCTGTATAATCTGCTAATTCGAATATTCCCATGGGAAAATCTAATCTGTATTTCACAGCGGAATCTATTATTTCCATCGAGACATTGTCTCTGTCTAAACAGTATGCTGCCTCGTGAACCAATGGGATAAAAATTCTGTTTACTATGAACCCCGCAACATCTTTTTTACAAAGGATTGGTGTTTTTTTAATCTTTTTAACAAAACTGTTAATATGCTCTATAACTAAAGGATCCGTTTCAATCCCTGGTATTATCTCAACTAATCTCATTAATTGGGGGGGGTTGAAGAAATGAACCCCTATAAACCGTTTTGGATTATCAATAAGTTTGCTTAATTCTGTTATTGGTAGGGTACTTGTATTGGACGCATATATTGTTCTGCTGTCTGTCAGTTTGTCCAATTCTTTATATACGCTCCTTTTTAGATTATAATCTTCCGGAACAGCTTCTATTATCAAGTCCGTTTCCTTTACCGCTTCACTGAGATCTACTATGGGGGTTATATTGTTATAGAACTCATCAACCTGGTCATTTGTAATTTTGTTTTTCTCTGCCAGTTTTTGCAAAGACCATTTAACCTTATCCATTGCTTTATCCAAAAACTGTTTTTCAATATCCCTCAATTTTACCTTGTACCCAGACATGGCAGAAATTTGAGCAATTCCATGCCCCATGATGCCAGATCCTAACACTGTTATATTTTTTAGCGTCATATTCTATCCTATTTTTAAAGAAAATATAATCTTATTTTAATCCATTTTTAAGATTGATTAATATTTTCAGTTGAATTTGTCCGTGATCTTGGTTTGTGTCGAAGTTTTTTTGAATATTCTGTCGCTTTTCTTACCGACTGCTTTATCAACCATTCTTACTATTTTATTGTCCCTTGTTTCTTTTACATAGATTATGTAAATTAATGCTTTATCTTTGGCCTCTGTTTTTCTTATAACTCTTCCAATTCTTTGGGCTATTTGATTGACGTTTGATGTATTTGATAAGATAATTGCTATTCCTACTTGTGGTATATCATACCCAATTTCTAACGTGTGAACTGACAGTAGGGGAAAAAAGTCTTTACCCCACCTTTCTAATATTGATTTCCTTTCTTTAATCTTTATCTTTGAGTGAATGATTTCGGAAGGGATGTTTTTTTTCTCAAGAATGGTTTTTAATTTACTTATGGAATCAATTGTTTCACTAAAAATCATTGATTTCTCTTTGTGGTGTTTCCTAATTATCTGAACAGCCCTCTCTAACTTATTCTGTGAGGAATTCAACAAATCTTTTCTGATTCTAACCTGTGAGAACCATTCTTTAGCGTATTTTGACCTTGCTCCGCCTTGGTAAAGAATTTTGGTGATTATGCTAGGTTCGTATGCATTTAGCTTGTATGATATATTCCTAATCAATTCGCTTGTTTTGTCATAGGTGTCTTTTTCTTCATTTGTAAGGGTTGCTTCAATTGAAATTATTTCGGGTTTTGCTAGCCTTCCGTCATCTACCGCTTCCTTAATTAGGTACCTCCTAACGGGTGGAATAGTTTTTATTATCTCTTGGTATTTAGGGTCAAGTTCATTAATTGTTGCCGTTAGCCCCAAAATCATTTTTTTAGGGTCTTCTTTTATTATTCTAAAAAGATTGGTGTATGAAAATGCTGTGTTGCTAACAAAATGAACCTCATCAAGAATAACCATGTCTGAATTTTTTATTAGATAATGATTATTGATAACGCTTTGATAAGTAGATATGGTTATTTCTTTTTCATCCTTTTTTTCTCCAAAAAATGCGCCAATTGACTCTTTGTCAATGTTGTATCTGGCTAGTCTTTCCATATTCTGTTCAATTAAAATGATTCTGGGAACCAAAAACAATATTTTAAAATTATTTAGATTTTTGTTTTCTTTTTGGTAAAGAAGGCACTTGTTGAATGCAGCTCTTTTAGCGCATTCAAATGCTATTTCAGTTTTTCCGGTCCCGGTGGAATAAATGATTGATCCCTTATACCTGTTGTTTACCCATGCGTTAATTGCATTTTCTTGGTCATTTGTCAAACTAAATGGAAATTTCAAATTTAGAATTGCCGGGGACATCAAAAATCTAATAGTGTATTTTATGGTCTTTTTTATAAAAACTGTTCTCTGTTTACTTGATACCAAAAACAAAAAATTTTATGGGGGAGGGGACTTGAAGGGTAAAATTATCAATTTGTCCCATCTGTGTATTTATTATGCATTTGATATCGAAGGTTATATTGCAAGCAAAAGCCTCTTCTCAAAAAAAATGAAAATTATATTCCCTGATTGAATGATAAAGGGAATCCTTAATAATAGGATTTAGAATACTAAGGTAAATATAGATGGCTGTAATATGCAAAAAATGTGGCCTTCCGGATGATTTATGTGCCTGTGGCGAATTAGATAAAGAAGATACTCGTATTGTTGTTAGGTTGGAAACACGTCGATTTTCTAAAACTTCAACTATGATTGAAGGCATAGATCCTAAAATCAATGATATTCATACAATTGTAAAAGAATTGAAAAGTAGGTTAGCATGCGGAGGAACAGCCAAAGACGGGTTTATCTTATTGCAAGGGGATCATCGAGAACATGTAAAAGATTATTTAGTTGTCAAGGGATTTAATTCATCTTCTATTGAAGTAATGTAAAGAAATCTATTTGTTCAAGCAGTTTGATTTAAAAGATTATTTTGATAGCCTAAACAAGGCTATTACATTTTGTTTATTTATCTTTATAACATTATCAATTTTTTTTGGTTTTTATCTGGTATTCTTTACTGATATTGGGAAAGATATTAGCTGGCGTGATAATATGCCTCTAAATTTTTTATTACTTGGTGTTTTTAATATATCCAATCTCTATTCAAACCTTGGAATAACTTTTCTTTTCTTTTGGTTTTTTTATGCAGTTTTGTATTTATTGGTCATCTTTAGGCCCATTTCCTTATTCAAAAGTTTTACACATAAAAAATTCTTTAACCGTGAATTTAAATTCTTTGGGATATGCAACTCCAATTATCTTTATGTTGCAATACAGTGGTTCTCTGCATATTTTGTTCTGTCTATTGTTATAGACTGGATTCAGCAACTATTTCAAATATCTATCGGGAACCCTTCATTGGAAAACCCCCTTGTTTCTTTTTTTTACATAACTGCTGCACCTTTAAACGAGGAGATATTGTTTCGAATTATTTTTCTAGGGGTGCCATTGTCATTGATACTTGTCAGATATAAAACCTCGCTTACGTCGACATTAGTTCACCCTGGCAAGAATGTATCTGTTGAATCTAATAGTGCCAAAATTCTTATTTGCTTGATAATATTTTTAAACTCATTTTTTTTTGGTTTATCTCATGTAGTTTTTGGCGGAAACTATGAAATTGGGAAAATAACTCAGGCTACTATGGGTGGATTGTTTTTAGGGTGGCTTTATTACAGGTATGGCATTGTAACCTCAATTATATTTCATTGGATTTCTAATTATGTTCTTTTTGTGTATGGTTTAGTTGGTTATTACTTTTTCAATACATCTTTATCGGATGAATCAAGTAATTTTTTGCTAATGATTATATCTGTTGCTTTTATTGTTGTGGGTATAATGTCTATGCATAAAGGTGCTGAAAGAATCTTGAAATATATTAAAAAATAGAAGATGGGTTTAAATAAATTATAACTTTAGGTGTGTTTTTAGACCTTTGTATCTGTTTCTTATTGTTACTTCTGTTACACCTGCTGCTTCAGCAACATCCTTTTGAGTTTTGTTTTCCCCATTCATTACGCATGCAACATATAACGCAGCTGCGGCTAATCCCATGGGATCTTTTCCAGCTGATATTTTTCCTTCCTCAGCTTTTTTTAGTATTTCAAGTGCTTTTCTTTTAGTTTTCTCTGTTAGTCCCGCTTTGCTTGCAATCCTTGCAACACATTTCACAGGGTCAACTACTGGCATCTTTAAGTCAAGCTCTCTTATCAGAAGCCTGTAGCATCTCGCAACATCTTTTTTCTTTATGTTACTTGCATTTGCTACATCCTTTAGAGTTCTTGGAGTTTCTGTGTCTCTACATGCTGCATAGAGAGCTGCGGCTACCAATGCTGATATAGACCTTCCCCTCACCAATCCTTTTTCCAGCGCTTTTCTATAGACATAGGCTGCTTTTTCTATTACTGCGTCACCCACAGCTAGCTTGTCTTTTAATCTGTCTAACTCACTGAAGGCCTGCCTGAAATTTCTGTCAACTGGCTCATGAACCTGGCTTCTACTGTCCCATGTTCTTAGCCTCTCTATTGTACTTTTCATGGATGCTGAAAGAGGTTTGCCAGAAGCGTCTTTGTCTACAGGGCCTATTATAGTAGCCAATCCCATATCATGCATAGCTAATGATGTGGGAACACCGGCTCTGCTTCTGTCTTCGTGTTCTTCTTTTGAAAATGCTCTCCATTCAGGACCTGTCTCCTCTATTCTTTCTGTTACGACAAAACCGCAGTTACCACAAAACATTTCTCCGGTGGAGTTGTCTGTAACCATTGGTCCTTTGCCACATCTAGGACACTTGTCCCCGAACATTGAAATATCTTTTACCAATTTAAATCACCAAAAACCTTATAAGGCATTCTCACAAGTATATATATCTTTCCTATTTATAAATATATCGGTTTTAGGTTCAATTACTCGATTGGATGACATTTGACTAAAATAGAAAATTTACTCTATGGATCGAAAACTATTCTGATGGTATATACTGTTTGCAGTTGCAATCTGATCTCATACATGGGTGTGGTTCATTAGCATCGGAATCCACAAAAACACCATGTTCTCCTGCTTTATGATGACAATCTTTACAAATTCCCATGTTTTATTTAATTGTAAAAAGGTATAAAAATATTCTTCAAACCTTATAAAGTACCTTAACTGACTATAAGAGAATCTTTGATATTAGAACAATAAATTTCATTCAAAGGTTATTACATTTGAAAGCATGACAAATATGCCAAAATGGAAATTCGATTGTTATTGGAAATAGTTGGTGGTGAAACAGATGGAATTGATTATAAATCTTTTAAGATATATCAAAATACATTGGGGCATATTTTTCCTTAACATTATAAAACATGCTGTTTTCCCTACCATCATTTTTTAAACTTCTTGTAAAATATAAAACCTAAATCCTAATCAGGTTAACAGAACCTGGCCTTATATTCAATTACTTGTTGATCATAAAGTTTAAGAAAAACTTAGATGATGGATTCAAAAAATCTTATGTATGACAAGTGAATACTATGGATGTACTTATTGTGGACAATTGTTAACCGCAATGGTTCCAGACTCTGTTCACACAGAGGCTGATCGAATAAAAAGAGAGGGTATATTAGATATCGTTCCCATGAACGTAAAATGTATGGCATGCAAAAAAGACAATGCTCTTTATTGGTATAGACCAACAAAAAATTAGTTATCAACCTCCGTCTGCAACTCTCTTATCAACAAACCATGTGACATAAACACCTGTGTTGCAATGGCATTGGTGTTGTTTCTTATTTGTGATGGGTTGCGGAGTTTTCAAAAAAAACTTGATCAAAGTTTTTGCATCGTTATCTTTATCGGTCCGGCCTCTTGTTGTCTTTTACGATGTTGCTTTAGCCAAGATATGCCCTATATGTACAATAGTATAAATATGTCTATTAATTATACCAAAACGCTTTTATTTATATTGGTTTTATATATATCTTGCTACAACAACAACCTTCAAAAATGGTATAATGGGAAACAACCCACTGAGGGTCTTACAAAAAAGTTCTTGCCGTCCCTTATTGTAAGACCCTATACATGCATTTTGAGACTTATGGTTATTATGTGGTGGTCTCTATAGCACAATCCTTTATGCCAAAACGATAAATGTTCTCAGAACAATGCAGTTTCCTTATAAGTGGTTTAGTGTATAATAAAGGGAAGGATAAGATGCCAACGACTTAATATTGGAAATAAGTAATTAATGTCTCTTGAGACATTAGATCCGTAATAATTAACCTTAATTATATCTATCGCTGAAACCTATATAAACAATTTGTGATTGTATGAAATAAAAACCAACTAAATACAACGGAGATGATGGACATCTTATTGCGGCAGCCGTTCATACATCCATAATAATATTCCGCAGCGCCCATTACACTACAAGTTGTATGCAACATTATTTTGTGCTGTAGGCTAACAATTGATGAATTAATAGATTCAAGGAAAGTTGTTGCCCAAACAATGACTATGCTTTTGTAGCCGCCATAACAGATAATCTAAACCAAAACAATATCTTTGATAAGGGTGTGCCATTGCCCACAATAGATGCCCTTAGAAGAAATCTTTCGTCTTGAGTGTGTTTTAGTGTTTGAATGTCCTTCTACCATGGAAGCTATCTGTAACTTAGCCTTTTTCAAAGATGATGGCGTTTTTTTATTGTTATGTTTATAAACTTATGGTCAATTGCTAATTTACCACCACCAAAAGTTATTTATTTTTGACTTATAAAATTCTTAATGGCATTACGAAAAAAATGTATATCCAAAATTATACCTTCAGAACTCTTTAGGTTTAACTAAATTATGGTTGTAATGTTATATATTTGATACCTGGGGTGTGGTAGGTATAAGCTATAAATTTTTTTAATTTATAGAAATACTGTTGACACCAATTTTCCCATTTGATTGTAGAATAGCTGAATAACTCAGAGTCAATGCCAATGCCAATGCCAATGCCAATGCCAATGCACTTGTTTCCAGTGATTAAAACTCAACAACAGAGATATAATTACTCCAATGAATCCATAATAGGCAATGCAGAAGTATATTGATTTCCTAACTTAGGAAGGTAATTCAAAAGGCATCAAAAATCAATAACCCATATCCAGTGATTACCAATTGCCAAAGCAATGTTTATTGAACCAAAACCGAGCTGTATGGGTTTAGGTATTTACAGGAAGATTATGTGTGGTCAATCAATACCTAGCTTTATTTCTTTTTCTCCTCTCTACCTTGGCATACTTTTTACTTTGAGTTCTTTTGGCGCTATAAGCGTGAGTTCTTTTAGCCTTATTATTCATAAAAAAAAATACAAACCTATTATTTATATACTAATGGTTGTCTGTTGTTTGATATTGTTTTGATATAGCCAAAAGAAAGGTCTTTACAAGGTTTATAGGATCGCTTGTGAATTTATTTATTTGTGAAATTATTAATCATTGCTCTGTTATCATTTATTTTATTTTCTTCCTGTGGCATAAACACTATTAATTATTCGTTAGCGTCACAATCAACCTCATCAAAACCATCTGTAAGCACTACCGGAGGCTATATTGATGAATTAAGATTCATACGTTACTCTAATCCAAATATTGCTTATCAAGAAACAGGGAATGGTAACCTTGATACATATCTGTTTCAGATTCCTTTGCAGTTGGTGGAGGAAGCCAAAAAGAATCCAAATCTAAAAATTTATGAAAAGGAAGGCATATCATATGGTTTTTTGCTAAACCCTTCTAACAATAACCAGACCTTTAACCCATTTTCCATCAAAGAGATAAGGTTTGCTCTAAATTTTCTAATCGACAGAAACTTTATGGTGAATGATGTTTTAAAAGGCTTTGGATATCCTATTGTGGAGCCATATGGTCAGTTTTCACCAGAGTACCAAAACATTGTTGATGTTGTTGAACCTTTGAAAATCAAATATAATCCAGAGTTTGCTTCGACAATGATTTCTGAGTCGATGAAAAACGCAGGAGCTGTATTAAATACTAATGGGAAATGGACTTATAATGAAAAACCAGTCACTATTAAAATCTTAATCAGAAATGACGATACTATAAAAAAAACATTTGGTGACGTTGTTGCAGCAGAACTAGAAAAAATCGGTTTTACCGTAATAAAGGAGTATGGGGACTTGCTGAAGGCAAACCAGATCATTTATGGATCAGATCCAGTCGATATCACATGGAATATGTATACGGAATCTTTTATTAATAGTGCTTTTTTACGATATAATCCTAATACAGTTGGCCAAATGTATGCGCCATGGGTTGGATACATGCCGGGATCTCAAAACCCTGCATTTTGGCAATATTCCAACGCCACAATAGACAGTTTGACACAAAAATTGGCATTCAATAACTACACATCAAAAGAAGAAAGAGACGATTTGTTAAAAAAGGCCGAATCAATGGGTATCCAGGAATCAGTCAGACTATTTTTTGCTAGATCAAATGACCCATACATAGCGTCAAATAAGATTAGTGGCCTCATAAATGATTATTCTAGTGGAATTGCCAACAAAATGTCGTTTATGAATGCTCAAAAAGAAGGTTCTACCAATAATACACTTAACATTGGTATGAATCAAATTTATCAAGGGGCATGGAACAATGTGGATGGATGCAAGGATTTCTTCTGCAGGCAAATCTACTCCATGGTTTCTGATACTCCTATACTTTCCAATCCCTACACCGGCGATCCGATGCCGTTTAGAAACAATTGGACCAACATTGTCTCATCGGGTCCATTTAACGAAACTAAAGTGCCTAATGATGCAATAGTTTGGAACCCTTTCAATCAGACATGGGATTCAAATGATGGCAATAACGATACTGCATTGATGAGGATAACAATGGAACCATTGTTTTCAAAGTGGCATAATGGGGCTCCAATGGATAAATATGATTTACTATACTCCTATTACTTTCCATATGAATGGTCCGTAGACACAAAAAACAATGACCGTACTTTTGATGCCGAGTTTTCCTCTGTAACACTTCCGACTTTGCCGTTAATCAAGGGGGTAAAGTTCAATGAACATAACAACACCTTTGACTCGTATATCGATATGTGGCATTATGATAAAACCCAACTACCCCAATATGGAAACATGTGGACGTCTGAGCCATGGGAAATAACAGCTGCAACCGAACGCCTTGTATCAAACGGTAAATTATCTTATTCAAGATCTGATGCTAATATCAAACAAAATGAGCAATTATCCGTAGTTCTCCCATCTCATTCTGAATTGATAAAGCAGGAATTGGAAAAAATGAAACTAGAGAAGTTCATCCCAAGTCCACTTCAGGGATTAGTTTCCTTAGACTATGTCATAAAAAGATACGATTCGTCTATACAATGGATAAATCTTCATAACAACGCCGCGATCGGGAATGGGCCCTATTACCTTGATTCTTTCAATCCTTCAGGGGGTATAGTGATACTAAAGAAATTCAATGATGGGACTTACCCATACAAGGCCGGTTATTTTTCGCAATTTGAAAACCCCCAAAATATAAATATAGAAAAGATTTCTATTCCAAAATTCATTAAAATTGGCAATCCATTTAAATTCGATATAACGGTCGATCTTGAGAAGGATGATAAACAATTCAATGGGATGATAACTTATTTTATTTCTGATAGAAATGATAATGTTATCGTAAAGGATTCTTTAGATAGGACAAACAGAACAAATGGTTCTATTGTTAATGTTGACGATCCTGCTATGCAGAATATTGTAAATGAAAGCAAAGACCAGATAACGTTAAATATTGAGCCAAACAAAACAAAACAACTTTCTCCCGGACCGGCAAAACTTAAGTTATTTGTAACCTCAGAGAACTCCCTACGACCAATTATTTCTGAAAATATTTTGATAGTAAGGAGGTAAAAGCAATAAATAATCTGTTTATTTAACTATGATGAATAAAATTTGAGGGTCTTTTTTTTCTTTTTACTGAAAAAAGTTATAATTTTATTTATCGTGTTATCCATTACTTTATTTCTAACTATCTTTCTTTTGGGTTCAACCATGGATAAAATAATGATGGATCAGGTTAGATTGCAAGCCATTAACTCTGTATCTGGTCCATCCTTGGAAAACCCCCAATTGCAGCAATTTAAAACAAATGAGGAGAGGCAAAAACTAATTAACCAGCAAATAAAGATTCAAAGCCAAAGCTTGGGCCTGGATGAACCATGGTATTCTCCTAAAAAACTTTTTAATGGCATTTATAAAATACTAACTTTGAACTTAGGAAACTCTCGTTTTTTTACCACATATAACGGCTCAAACAGTGTTAATGAGCTTATCTTGGAAAAATTGCCTAATACTATTTTGTTGTTCACCACTTCATCAATTACAATCATACTGATTGGTTTGTTTTATGGTACATATTTAGCTTCAAAGGAAGGCAGTCTACCTGAAAAATTTATTTCAGGTTTGGCAGCGACCAGTCGTGGTGTCCCTGACTGGTGGTTTTCAATGATAATGATTGTAGTTTTTTCATTCTTTTTGCATATTTTTCCCTCTAGGGCAACCCCTTTAAGTTCACCAAATGAACCAGGATACGTTTTAGACCTTTTGTATCACATGACGCTGCCATTCATAACTCTTGTAATTATAGGGTTTTCTCCGTTTGTTTATTATGTCAAATACATTGTTTTGAGAATTCTTGATGAGGATTTTATAAAAACATTGAGAATTATGGGCATCCCCAAAAAAAATATCTTATATGTTCATGCGCTAAAAAATGCCGGACCGCAGCTGTCGACAATACTTGGTTTGGGCATTACTGCATCACTATCGGGGTCCCTATTGGTTGAACAAATATTTGATTGGCCTGGTATGGGTAACCTATTCTATAACGCAATAACTCAAAATGATTCGCCCCTGATCATTGGTCTAGGCTATATCTCGGTACTTATTTATTTGCTGACTAGGCTTATTCTGGACGTCTGTTTTACCTATTTCGATCCCAGAATCAAATCGGGAGAGACCTAGGTTACAAGGTTGAATGTTGTAAGACATGGCGATAAAATTGATAAAATTAATAAAAGAAAATAAGGGCGGCTTTATTGGGGCCTTGCTACTTTTCTTTCTGATGATAATGACTTGTTATGCTCTTCTTTTTGTTTCAACACAATCCAGGCTGCAGTGGAACGATCCTATTTTTTGGTCTGATAATCCAAAAACTGCAGCTCCAGAATGGTTTAATATTATTTTAAAGCCATTTGGCTATCAATTACCTGAGCACAAAATTTTTCTTCAAAAAGATGCGATTGTAAATACCTTAAATGATATCGATTTTAAATTAGAGAACAATACCTTTTCTTATCAATTTGATTATAATGAATTTCCATCTTCATTTGACATTCCCTATACGATAACATTAGGAGAAATCCCTCCTATATTGGAGATATATGTAAAAAGGCCGGATAATTTGGAATTTAAAATTTATTCAAATTCTTTGGAATCTGTAAATAGTTTACAAAATAGCGAGGATAGTTCTGCAAACAGCGTTAATGATAACATTACTGCTCCAACCTTAATTAACAGCAATACTGTATCAGGAAGAGTTTTTTCTTCCTCTCAAGAAGTCCAGAACTCCTTATCTGAGTATAGCAATATATTCAAATTCCCTATATCGGGCTTATCGTCCGAAAAAATAATATACTCACAGACAGATTCTAATACACCCCTTAAAGGCGAATATGAGTTCATTTTTTCAGTATATTCTTTTGATAGCGATACAATCCTACAAAACCTAAAATTAGTCATACAAGGAAAAGTATTTGGATTATTAGGAACCGATGAATTCAGACGGGATGTTTTTTTTGGAATATTGATTGGTACGCCTGTTGCTCTTTTTATTGGAATTACTGTTGCATTATCTTCTTCGTTTATCGGTCTTTTTTATGGATTGTATTCGGGATACACGGGAAAAAAAGCTGGAACATTTATGCTAACAATTATTGATATTTTCATTTCCCTTCCTACTTTTATTATTTTCATCATAATTTCTATTCATTTTGGAAGGAATTTGTTATTTTTAATCGGCCTCTTTATCCTATTTGGCTGGCCTGGTGTAGCGTTATTAAATAGAACATTTAGTATTCAAATTAAAAACTATCCGTATATAGAAGCATCAAAACTAATGGGTGAATCCGATTTTAAAATTGTCTTACGTCATATAGTACCACAATTATTGCCTTTTACACTGGCTAATTTTGCACTATCAGTTCCAATTGCAATATTGGGTGAGTCTGCATTAAGTTTCCTTGGGTTTGGAGACCCGTCTTTCCCTACCTGGGGACAAATGTTACAAGAGGCACATGCTTCCTCAGCTGAAACTCTTGGGTATTGGTGGTGGATTGTCTCTCCTGGTTTAATGATATCTATAACTAGTATTGCTTTTATTTTGATAGGTCGATCATTAGAAAATCTAGTAAAGATTGGTAAAAGAAGATAAATTTATATTTTTTTTATTATAGTTTAAGTTATTCATATCATAAAAAAATTAACAAGATTTGTTGATGTGATTATTTTTTGTAATATTCTATCTCTTTCCCTTGGCTGTTATATGCATGAATATCTCCTTCGTCATATGGATGGCATATTATTATTGAAATTAGCCCATAAAAGTGATTTAGGTCTTCTATTGAGGGTAAACTTGATCCGCTAGGATGTGAATGTGCTGTCCCAACATACTTTAAATCAAATGGTAACTCGTTTATCGGAAAACCCGAATAAAAAGGTCCGTGAACTGAAAAAGGTGGAATTACCAAATTATTTATATAAATCTCACCCTTTTTTCTTTTTCCTTCTAAAATTAATATCGCTTCATAAGGATGATGCATTTTTGAATAAGAGATTAATCCATCAATAACATTGTTTGTTATTGTAATTAATTTTCTGTTGTATTGATTTTTATTGTTATCCACGTCTTTATCCTTTTTAAAAAAATTTAAGCCAAAACCCATATAGAGATTTTTTATTTATAAAAAATAAATATCTTGTGGGGCAAAATTTTTGCCTAATTTTTATTGTTATAATATTACATAAGATAATCTCTTATCTGAGTTAAGTATGTTTTATACTTATGATAAAAGAATAATCTTTTAATATTTTCAAAAGGGATTCTTTATAGTTTGATTTATAGAATATTCTTTATAGTAATTTTCTCTTTATTCTTATTTACTGCAGGCATTTTGTCATCTGTTAACGCCCAACTAGGGGTAAATAACAGTAGCAGCACCAACCAAAGTACATCGAAGGTAGCTTCTCCTCAAAAACCAAACGGTGTGAGAATAACTTCACCCGTAAATGGGGAACAGATATTAGTTAACGGAACTGATTATTTTACCAAAAATGGAGAAAATCTCTTAATTAAGGGACTCTCTATCTATACCAAAAATGGTTCTTCAGAATGTGCTGTCTCTGTGATCATCAATAATGTCAGACCATATCAGTTGACTAATGCTACCGGTCAAGCGGATGGTAGCGATTATTCCTCTTGGAATTATAATTTTACCCCTGAATATTTGCCTTTAAAAGAAGGCCCCAATAAAATCACATCAAAATTGACTTGCCAGCCCGGAAACAAAAATGCGTATTATAGCATAAATGTTACTGGATTAAAGCTAAATGAAACCTTCTCGGGCAATATCAAAAAACCCAATGTTGTTGAAAGAGGGTCGACAAACGGCACACAGCCTTCAGGCCTAAACACAAACAGCGTGGCTCCTGATCGCGTGGGAAAACCCATTCTATCCCCTGCTGACAATACAAAGCCAACCAATGGAACACAGCCTTCAGGCCTAAACACAAACAGCGTGGCTCCTGATCGCGTGGGAAAACCACCTAATGTTGCAATTGTTTTTCCCAAAAACAATGAACGTGTTAGTGTTGATGGACCACTATTAGTTAACGGAACTTCTACGTATCCAGGTAATTGGAATTGTGAGATTTTTGTGGCTGTTGGAAATGGTCCTAATGTCATTGTACCAAATAATGAAAACCAGTCTAACTTCAAAAAAGCAATAGCTGCCGGTAAAAACGGAGTTAATGATTATACCTCATGGAATCTATCTTTGGAGCCAGGCCAATTCTATAGTAAAAATGGTTCCCAATCCCTTACAGCAAAAATGCAGTGTTATTCACCAAATCAATTTATGAAAACAGCAAAAGTCAATATTGTTGCAGAATCGTCAAAAATGCCAGAAACAAGGTCGATGGATATTGGTATTGATAAAATCGGTAACGTTAGCAATCAAAAAATAGTTATAACTGTCCACGATTTAGAAACTGATGAACCAATCATTGGTGCCTCCCTGTCCGGCAAAATAAATGATGATTCTTTCTCTGGTATTACTAATTCAAATGGGGAATTCAGTAAAGGGCTATCACCAAGCAGTTTGGCTTCATCTTCCACAATGGAGGTTACGGTAACATCTAATGCCGATGGGTATAAATCAAAGAAAGCCAGCACATCATTTGATATGTCTTCTTCTGCTGTCCCTACCGTTACTACCAAGCTACAATCTGATGCAGTAAATAGAGAAAATGATGCCAACACAGATATCCGTGAAAACAACAACAAAGAACTTGCTGAAGAGATAATCAATGAAGTACAAAATAAACTGAGTGATCAAGGCATCAACATTCCACTTCCATTCAACTAAACTTCGGAGGAATGAGAATAAGTTTTAACTTCGTACTCTGAATCAGATTCATCTCTACCTATATCTTCTAATGATTCAGCGCCATCTAGGATGTCTTTTCTATGGTTTATATGGGCATGAATCTGTCGTTTTTAATTTTAGTTGTTAAAATTTTTTTATTTTTTTAAATTTGGGCGATTTTTATGCATTATTATAATTGTTTATCCAATGCAAAGCTTAGCAAAAAAGTTTGGTTTGAATTTTTTCATCAAGAATTTTTTTTACTGGTTTCCAGGAAAACCTGATGTGGTTTTTTGATTCTTTTACAAAAACTTCGTTACAGATAAAACTCTTTGTTTTAGGATCGGATGGGTATCCTGAACCAAGGTCTTTCCCAAGCATTTCTTTTAGTTTAGCAATTTCATTGTCTCTGGTTACCTTGGCTATAATGGAGGCACAAGATACAACTATACTATCTAAATCGGCCTTATGGAAAGAATAAACTGAGACCTTTTTATTTAGCAGCCTTTTTTTTATTTCTTGTTGAAATCGACATGGGTTCACATCACAAGAATCTACAATGATTTTATCTGCGTGAATATTGTCTGCCACAATGGTCATAAATATTGATTCGAGCACATTCAGCCTGTTTAATTTTACAAATTTATCAATAGTAGGGCAATTTATTTTACAAATAAATATGGAGTCGCAGATACTAAAGATTTTACTGAATAATTCCTTACGTTTGTTTGGTAATGTTTTTTTTGAATCCGTTATGTTCATCTCTTTCAATTTGTCTATTTTTTTTGAGTCAAATGATATTCCAGCTATTACTAGTGGACCTAATACGGAACCCCTTCCAGCTTCATCTATCCCGCCTAACAACAATTACAATCCATTAAAATATAAAATTATATAATGATATCTATATTTTCAGATTATTAAGTGAATTTTTCAAATTATCCTGAAAGTGTATCTAATTCAAATTATTGTGACAGGACTTGGTCCGTTACATCCGAAAATGATACCAAAATCATAATACCGTCTGGGGCATTGAAAGAAAAAGAACCACCCAAATTTCCAGTTTTCTTTAATCCTGCTGCTAAGTTTAACAGAGACGTTTCTATCCAAATATATAAAACCTTCATAGATTTTAAAAATGATAAGGAATCTTTTTTTGTCGACACCATGGCAGGGTCTGGTATAAGAGGATTACGAGTTGCAAATGAAATCCCCAAGATAACTAAAATAATTTTCAATGACTTTAATCATTTTTCCATTCAGGTTTGTAAAACAAACGCTGTTCTAAACGGTGTCTATGCTAAATGCGAATTTTATAATAAAGAAATATGCAATTTTTTGTCTAGCAAAATTAGCTACGAAAATAGAGCTACAATTGTGGATATTGACCCTTTTGGAACCCCGGCGCCATATTTAGACTGTGTATTGAGATCAGTAGAAAATGGCGGTCTCATTTCTGTTACTGCAACAGATACTGCAGTATTAAGTGGAGTTTACCCGAAAGTTTGCTATAGAAAATACTATGGGTATCCCCTTAGGACAAGTTATTCAGAGGAAATGGGGATAAGGCTATTAATTTCTTCTATTGCTTTGGTCGCATCTAGGCTAGATCTATCAATCATTCCTATTTTCTCACATGGCTATAGAAATTATTTAAGGGTGTATTGTAAGGTTTCAAAAAGTAATTATCTTGCAAACAAGATTCACGAAAAATTAGGTTATGTTGTCCATTGCTTTAACTGCAGACATAGATATTTTATTAAGAATCTATATGGGGTATCCGATTGTAATAAATGTCATAAAAGAGTAACAATAGGTGGACCGTTATGGACCTCTCAAATTTTTGATAAAGATTTGATTATTAAAATAGTTCATTCAATTGCTGAAGATGGCAACTGCCCTACAGAGCCTAAAGAATCAAACCCTAATCCGCTATTGGATTTTTTTTCTGTCGCCTTAAATGAATTGGATGCTATTCCTTATTATTATGTTAATGATGAGGTAGGGAAAGTATTGAAAAAAAATGTTATGAACGTCAAGAAAATAATTGAATTACTGAAAACAAACGGATACCAATCAAGCAAAACTATTTTTGCTCCAAATGGTTTTAAAACTAATGCATCAATAACCGAAATAAAAAAACTGTTGATTTGATTTGTTATGGGATTTGAAATGATTCAATAAACTGTTTGTCGATGTATTACTGCGGGTCTAATACTTTGGTGATAAAAAAAATAAATGATGATCGTTTATATTGGTATGCTATGTGGTGTTACCTATTTAACTTTGCATGTATAAGTGAATGATCTTTTTCAAATGGCTCTAAATTAATGATTTGGCTTATTGTAAAATTATTGGCTTCTAGTTTTTTTGCTTCGTTTTGGGTAACTATTTTAGGATCGGTTAATACATCTATACTTCTTGTTTTAATTATTATCAGTAGATCGCCATTATCTTTTAAATAACTTTTACTATTGTCTATTGCTATCATAGTCTGATCTGGTTGAGCAATATCGGAATAAACAACATCAACAATACCAAAATATCCGGGGTATTTTAAATAATTTCTGGCATCTGATAATATTGGGATTATGTTATTTCTTTTTGAAGAAACATTCTCTAATAATTCTCTTGCAACTCTTACAGATGGCTCTACTGGAAAAACAATTCCATTGTTTCCAATAATATCCGATACGTGACTTACCGTTGTTCCAGTCGAGGCACCCAAATATAATACCTTTGAAGATTCTTTAATTGGATTTTCTCTGAGACCCTTTAATATTGCTCCTGCTAGCTTACTTCTAAAAGGATCCCAATACCTGTACTCTATGTCTTCGTATTTTACTATTTTTTCGCCATATACGCTATTACCTTTAATAAGGTTTTGCGTTGCAAGGTATTTTTCGTTTGTATTATCTATCAATATGACGTATGAACCATTATCAAATCTTTTATGAATATTCACTTGGTTCATTATTTCCTATCTTTATCCTTAGTTGGTGTAACTTTATCACACATATAATATTTCACTTATTTTTTATTTGATTTGTGGTGTCTTTTTTTAAATTTGTTCTTCTTGTATTTGTCATTATCTTTTCCTTTCCCTTTCCCTTTCCAATTTCCATCACTATTTCCTCTAAAGTTTCTATTGGATCCGAACCTCTTTTCATTTCTGGATGATGCTTTTCTTTGCTCAATCGTAGGAGGTTCTTTATACTTTTCTTTGATTTCTGTTAACCTATCATCTAGTTTATTTGAAAGTGCTTGGTTAACTTCTGGGTTCTGCCCATATACATCTAACCTTGCAGCGATGGCTGTTTTGGCTGCTATTGCTCTAGCCATTTTGCCTCTTTGCCATTTAGGTGCCGAATGAATCACTGGATGCTGAAATAGAATTCCGTGTTTTGGTGGATCAGATCCTGTTTTTAAAGTTCTAAATAATGCTTTTTCTGCTCCTAGTATTTGGATTGTGCTTGCTGATAGTGATGCTAATCTTCGCAGGCTACCTGCCTTTGAAATTAACCTAGCTCCTACCGATGCGGTAAGCAATCCTTTAACATTAGGCGCAACATCTTCCATTGACGTATCAATGTGGTCTTCCAGGTTCTTTCTTATCCTGTTCAACGATATGACCTGTTGAGCGATATTTTGAACAATCAGTAAGTTTTGTTCTGTAATTTTTCCACCTCTACTTCTCTTTGACACCTCAGTTATTATTTCGATTTTGTTTTCGGGAATATCGATAGTTTCCAAAAACTCCTTGGTTATGTTGTCTCTTTTACCACAATTGGATACTAAAAGAGAATATGTATTAGCATTTTGTAAAAGGTTATCGAGTTCTGGAAAGTGCAGGCCATACCATTCTCTCATTCTGGTTCCCAAGGTATTTGATATTTTGTCTATCTCGTCTAACGCATTAATCGATTGACTTATATGTAAATCCATCTGTTCTGATGCCTCTTGAATCCTTAATGAGGATAGCTTTAGGGAAAAATCCCTCAATTTCTTTATTATTTCCCTTTCATTTTCAAAACTATTTGATTGGATGTAAATATCTAACTTGTTTATTTGGATAAATTTTTCGACTGGTGGTGATATTTTCTGTACCGAGTCAAACTCTCTGTCTTTTAATAAATTAATGATTTCGGTCATATTTGTTATGATTTTGCCGTTTCTGTATTTTTCTAGAAACTCAATACTTTCTATAATTTCTTCATAGTCTTTACCTTTGAATCTTTCATTAGATTCAATTGGATCGTTAAACCTGTTAAATTTTATAATGTTTTTATCTGAGTCTAAAATCGCAATTCCTAATTCTAAAGAGATTATGTAGTGAAGGTTTTCATCTTTCATTTATCTGTATTTCAATTCAGATTGATTTACAAAGGATAATAACCTTTGTGATTTTTAATTAATTTCTTACTTTTAAAGTTGAATGTTAGGCTCTAAAGTATGTGTGAGTTCTGAATTTAAAATAATGGATATTTTCGCGTTTTTACCATATTGCATTAAAATTGTTTCCAAACCCTCTTGAACCCTTGAAACTGTTTTTATACCCAATTTGTTTAGGTACACTCTGGGTAAGGTTGAAATGGCATAAATGTCAAATTTGTCTTTAATTAATCTTAAAAAATTAAAATGCTCAAGATCTTTGATATATTGGTATTTCTTTGACCCGCTTTGATCTAACCTGTTCTCAATATATTGTAATAATGCCCCATTACCTAAACCCATTTTATTTTCAGACAAAAATATTATGATGCCATTTTCTTTTACTGCTTGGTAGTTATTCCATAATAAATTTAAACTGTTGCTTAAAGTAGACTGAGTGTTAAAGTTGCTATTACCTGAAATAAAAGCAGACTTTGATTTTTCAGTTTTTCTCTTGGATATTTTATTTAATTCATCAATTGATTTTTTAAAAGAACTCTCTATATCCCCACAATAAATTGAATTAATTCCATCATTGTTTGCTATGACATTGATGGTTTCAATATTTAATGTTTTAGATGATTCAAATGAGATATTCAGCGGTTCTGTTATTACTCCTGGTTGAGGAATCTTATCAATAATGGTTGAATATGCCTGATTCATTTCATTTGGGAAACTTGATCTCATAAGTTCTGTGCTAGCTCCCTTGTAGCCAAAAAAGGGATCATATTCAATTTTTTCTAATATTATTGTTTTTTTAAAATACTTTATCTTGTTCAAGATATCGCTGCTTTCTATTTTACGAATAGTAATTCCATTATCATTTAGTTCCCTTTTGATTTTGAGTGGAATATTTGTTGATAAGGTATAGATTTCTAAATCGTTAATGCCATGTATTTTGCTTTTTTCATTAATTATCTTTAACAGGGGGATCATTTGTGTAAACGGATTGAAATTGAGAATTAATGAGGAATCATACAGTTTAATTTCTTTATCTAATTCTATAAATACAGCCTCACTATCTAGTAAGGAAAAATCTGTTTTATTGATATCCAAAATGTTTTCATATTTTATATCTAAAATAACATTGGAATCTCCGTATCCTAACCATATTTCTGGCATACTTTAACTTATGAGTATAAGGCAACATATAAAACGAAACAATATCAATTTAATAAAATATGACTAAAGAGGAAAAAAACATTTCTATTTTTAATGATATAATTTTATTTTTACATAAAAAAGAAGCCATCAAAACGGGTGATTTTGTTTTATCAAGCGGAAAAAAGAGCAAATTTTACCTCGATTTGAGAATCCTGCAAAGCTATCCTATTTATTTTAGAAAGAGTATTTTTTTGTTAAAACATTATATTATACAAAATATTGGTTTGGATACTTTCGAGTATATCTGTTCTATTCCAACATCGGGAACTGTTTTTGGTTCTACAATTTCATATGATCTTTTTAAACCTCATATTTATATTAGAAAAAATATTAAGAATTATGGGACGCAAAAAACTTTTGAGGGTGACCTGATCCCAAATTCCAAAATTTTGTTTATTGATGATGTAATCACTACGGGTAATTCTTTAATTTCTTCCATCAATATTTTAAGAAACAAATTCACTATAAATGAGGTATTGGTGTTTGTGGATAGAGAACAGGGAGCAGCAGAACTAATGAGAGCAAATGGAATAAAAGTACATAAAATTATATCTATGAGCTATATCTTTGAAACATTGTACTCTAATAACTTAATTGGTAGTATTGACTATTTGGATTTAAAAAATGAACTAGAAAAAACTTAACTTTCATAAATCATTAGATTCTTTTCTTCTAGCAATATATGTAAGTTTGTTACTGCCCTATAGACTTCAGTTTCCTTTTTAGCTCCTGTGCAAACCAATTTTCCACTTGCAAACAACAAAATAACTGTTTTTGGATCAAGCATTCTGTGTATAAGACCCGGAAACTGTTCTGGTTCGTACATACTTCTAGGTAATATTCTAGCTGCTAATTCCAAATGTATTTTTCCTCCCAAGCTTGCAGATGCTACAATGTTTTGGATTTCTATTATTGGATCATTTTCAACTGGTATACCTCCTTTTCTTAATTTTTGCACAACGCTTTTTACTGCCTTTATAGCTTGTTCTTCTGATTTAGCTCCTGTGCAAACCATTTTTCCAGAACTGAATATCAATGTAGCTGTTTTGGGTGCTTTAAGTCTGAATACTAATCCTGGAAATTGATCTGGATGATATTCTACGTCTGGAAATATTTGTGTAATCAGATTTAAGTTGATGGTTTGGTTAACCGTTGCTGATGCCACGACATTTTCTATACTTACCATTGGCTTTGTTTGAGGCATACTCTTCCTTGGGTATATAAATAGTCGTTATAAATATATATTTATTCGAATATGACAAAAATCATCAAAAATGATAACATTTGAGAATAAAAAAATATAACTTTTTTAATTCTGGTTTGATATATTTCTTTATTATGCTTTTTTTATAAATGGGGCCTTAGTATCTGTTCTACTAATATTGATTGGAAGCAGCAGACTTTGGAATCATCAACGTAAAAATTAACCCAATGTAATTATATTCCAAACAGCTGTGACGATTCATTGGGTAATATTGAAGTGTTTTATCTATAAATATTATGATCTCCTACTTTGACGTGCGTAGCAATTCCGTGCCTTTTGCATTCCTACCCATTTTAGCATGGCAAAATCATTATTTGATTAAATGTCTCTTTAGTGTTAGATAGCAATCTGGGTATTGGATAGAAACATGGCAGATGGCAAATAGGGAAAACCTGCTATTACAGTCAAAAGCAAAAAACCTGTTTTTCCCTCTTTGTTATTTTCCCCTCGATGTTATTCAAGTTATAATTCTTTACATTTACTGCATTTAGTATGAATATGGTAAGCTGATTGCTAAAATGTACAATAATGTTTTTGAAGATTCAAAAAAGGTTATGAATTACTTTTATTAATGTCAAAGCAACTTTGAGGCCGTAATTGTCTTTATTGATTGAAAATCTCAATTGAATTTAGCAGCGATTGCAATGATTTTTGTATAATAATCTACTGTCATATTGCTCCTGTCTAAGATTATCGTTTGAGGTTTCTCAACGGCATATTTATAATATTTGACAATGTAGCAAAATCATCATTTAGCTGAGTTACTACAAATGATTTATTTTAAAGTTATCGGTAAGTTATACGATTGATATTTCCATCAAACCTTGTATACTAAATATGCAAAAGTATGTAGCGCCTATATGACAACAAATAAAATCATTAGTGTAATTAATTTGGAAAAAAGCCACATATATTGCATGTTTTAAACTGTTCTCCGTCTAAATGGTTAAAATGTATGCCGCAATTTTTGCATGTATGGTGAATGTCCTGGTATCCATCTTCTGCCAAAAATTCTTTACCTTCCAAATTTGAACTTTTACAGTTCATGCATCTACAACTACAAATCATGATATAAGATTAACATATAAATATAAATATTATTTCATAATTATTTTGAAGTCATGTTTACCTTTAAAATCTCAAGAAATGATTTTTATCCAAGTATTGTTTTATTATGTGCTTTTTCCATTTTTTTCCCTACTGCGACCTTAGTTAATTTAAATGATAATAACAAGATTTTTGCACAAAATGACGATAGTAATGATTTTTCATCATCGGTAAAAATTAAAGGGTTGGATATTAATGTCATTTTAGCGGAAACCCCTGATCAAAAGACAAAGGGCCTTTCTGTTAAAAATAGCTTAAAAGAGAATGAGGGAATGTTATTTATATTTGATTCCCCAAGGAAAAATTCTTTTTGGATGAAAGATATGAAGTTTCCAATTGATATTATATGGATAAATTCAGATTACAGGATAATACACATTGAAAAAAATCTTCCACCTTGTACATCCTTCTTAATTTGTAAATCGTATTCTCCAGATGAAAATTCGCAATATGTTCTTGAAGTAAATTCTAATTATACCACTAAAAACAATATTACTGTTGGAGATAAAGTTGAATTTGATATCGTTAATTTAACATAAATTTTAACATAAACTCTTAATTATGGTTTTATGTTTTAAAACTGTCTACTAATTTTTTATGATAATTACTATTGCACTGTAATTTTTCTGTTTGTTCGTCAGGAATTATTTTCAATTTCTTGATCTTTTTATTATCATAGATTGTTTGAAAAAACTTGTAACAGGTTTTACATACTTGCATTGTTCATTAAAGGTTGGAATAAGATTTATTATTTTCTGTCTGGCTGCAAATATCAAAGTCTATTTTATTAGATATCGATGAGATTGTTGTCTTTAATTTACATGTTAACACTTAAAAATAGGATACATAGTAGTGAGTTATTATGGCTGCCCGAAAAAATACCTCAAGAAAAATTCGATTATTAAAAAAAGTTAGACAGAATAGACCGGTGCCAGCCTGGGTTATTATTCGAACACACAGACAGGTAAGAACTAATCCAAAAAGAAGGTCTTGGCGCCGCTCAGATGTGAATGTTGGTTAATGATAGAAATGGTGATAAAATAAAATGTCAAATGTAGAAGAAACAATAGCTAGAATATACACGATAAATTTTAGCAAAGCATGGTTAACTCCAAAACATAAAAGAACGGACAGAGTAGTGAATATGATTAAAGAATTTGCTATCAAACATATGAAAAGCTCAGAGATAAAAATTGATCAGGAGTTAAATAGGTATATTTGGGAAAAAGGAAAAACAAATCCTCCCAGAAAGGTTCGCGTTAGAATTGTAAAAGATGAGGATGATCATGTTATTGTATCTCTATACGAGGATACTCTAAACGAGAACGAAAACAACAAACTAAAAGACGAATCACCAATAGACACTGCTCC
>JACDHC010000121.1 GCA_013821245.1 Candidatus Nitrosopumilus sp. | reverse complement strand
AGGAGAGAAACTTTTGGGATGTGCGGCTTTGTCCTCGTCATTTGTAAATGGGGTTAAAGTCTTTGGGATGGACCGCACCAAAACTTATCCAATTTTAATGCCTGTTCTTAAATTAAGTTACAGTGAAATAGTATGTGACGCAAAAATAAAGATATTAAAAGCGATTGAAGAGGCAGGAGGCGCATTAGATATCTTGGAACAATTAGAACAAGCATCAGGTTTAGGTAAACCGTTATTGAGCTATCATGTGCAAGGCGCAAAAGACTCTAAAGGATTGGCTTCACTTGGTTTATTGGATGTGGAAAGAAGGGAAAGGGGCAAGATCTCTGTAAGCATTACAACTTTAGGAAAACTATTAATCAACAACCATGATCCCACCAGAACAACAAATAACAATACAGATACCAATAATACTAAATGAAGAACTAATCAATTATCCATCCATCTTTAATTCCACATTACAACAAAAGAAGCAGGTAAAGAGAATACCAAAAAGAAAACTGTAAAAGATAAAAAATTTTTTGTAAACTGTTAAAGAAATATCGGTAACAACCAGGCAACGGTTAAAGATAATCTTTAACGTTTAAAGAGAATTATTTTATAGTTATTCAATATGTTTACAAATAATGAATCGGAAATACAATAATAAAAATACATTGTGTGCTCTAAAAAAAAGAATTAATCACAAACACTGCTCCCTACTACCAATAGTTTCACCGGTATTTTTAATGATGGTGTTGACATTGAATTTTGGGTTTTTTGTTAATTATCAAAATACACCTTTATACGTATTTGCGCAAACAAAAGAAACTGCAAATAACTCTTCTTCTGCTCCCGACAATCAATTGGCACTATCCAATCTAATTAAACAAGGTTCACCATATTATGGAAAAGAATCTGCGCCAATTACAATTATTGATTTTAGTGATTTGCAATGTCCAATGTGTAAAAGGCACGTTGATAATACTGAACCGCAAATAAATTCTACCTATGTTCAAACGGGTAAAGTAGCATACGTATTTAAGCATCTACCGAATAGAGGATTTGATTCAATGCCCGCAGCATTAGCAGCTCAATGCATGAATGATCAAGGAAAATTCTGGGCGTTCCATAGCATACTATATAAAAACCAGGGTCCTATAGACTCAGGATGGGCGAATTCAGAAAATTTAAAGAAATTTGCTTTACAAGTACCGGGAATGGATATAAATCAGTTCAACTCATGCTTTGAAGGCAAAAAATATCAAGGATTGGTAAAATCAGATGTATCCCTAGCTAATTCTCTAGGATTTACTGAGACACCTTCTTTCATAATAGTAAATAGTGATGGCTCTAACCCACAAAAAATAGAAGGTCCAAAACCGTTTCCGATTTTCAAAACAACAATAGAGAAACTCGGGCAATAAAAAGCCAAACAATTTTTTAATAGGTATCAAAAAGGAAAATAAAATATGGCAAATAAACAATCTTTGTTTAAAGGTTTGAAAGACACAATCCCCCTAGCATTCAAAATAGTCTATCTTTCAAATCCTGTGCTTTATATTGGAATATCTGCTTCTGTATTTGCGATATTCTGGGCTTTTTTCAACATATTTGATCAGTTACTGTTTTTCTCGCCAATTTTATATTTTTACATTCCAGACGATGCACAGATTGGATTTGTAATTACAACCATGAGTGCCGCTCTTTTGGGAATTGTTGTGTCCATGAACGTATATGTAATTAGGAATGCCAAGATAAGATTGGACAAGTCACTACTCTCTGGATCTGTTTTGGGAATAGCCTCAAGTGCATGTGCAAGCTGCTCATCGATTGGATTTCTTATAATATCTACATTTGGGGGTGCTGGAATCATAGCTACTGGGTTTTTGACAAACTATCAAATACCATTAAGATTGTTATCTGTGGGTGTTTTGGTTTGGGCTCTGTATGTTGTACATAACCGAATTACCAAGAGTTGTATGGTAAATCAATATGATAATAATAAAGAAAAAATAAATAAGATGAAATAAAAACATATGCAAATATAATAAACCATGTTGCAATAGGAAAAAAGGTAAAATCTTAACTAATGTGAAAGGCTTTGCACCCATCTGCTTATTCTTCTTTTTCTTTGTTAAATTTCTGTTTGACAAGATTTTTTAAAATCCTGTTTACTTTATATTGATGGTATAGCCTTTTTGCAATCTTCATCATAACTGGAGACAAAACCATACCAACCAGCGGCTCTGTTAACTTAAGAAAATGATATAGCTTAAAGATGTCCTATTTCTGGTATGTCCAATACAAGAAACAGAATACCTTCCTCAGAGATTGTTGGTCGCGCATTGTATTTGTACTTTCTTGGATTATCCACCAGTGGCGTTACCAAAGCAATGTCTTATTTACACAAGGTAAAGAGAAGTCATGTTGCAATCTGGAAGTGGATTCAGAAACATAATCCTCAAAGGATATTCTCAAGAAGAAAAAAGATATCGGAGTTTATAGTTGATGAAACTGTGTTAAAGGTTGGTTCAGAATTAATCTGGCTATGGATTGCAATTGAACCAGAAAACAAACAGATTCTCGCACTGTCTATCTCTAAGGAAAGAAACATGTTTGTGGCTGAAAGGTTCATTTCAGGTTTAATCCATATTCACGGAAAGCATCCGGTTTCTACAGACGGTGGCACATGGTATCCTCAAGCTTGCAGGTTTCTATAGTTAAGACACCATATGCATTCTTCTTTTGAGAAAAGCCTTATTGAAAGGACAATGCTGTACATCAGTGATAGGACAGAAGAAGGATTTGATGACTGTTTTCCTTGTCGAAAAGTAAACTGCAAACTAAAGCACGTAAAGAATTGGTTGAATCTATTTGTATGTCAACACAATAAGGATATTGTGACTTAAGTTAACAGAGCCCAATCAGCATACCTACTGACATATCAACCATATTGACCATGCAATACTTACGGAATAGGATAGTATCTGATCAAATTAAATTTTACAATTAAAAATTAAACATGAACTTTACCGGTGTTTCCAAGGACGGTGATGATGTCCCCTATCGAGAATGGCCTGGTTAACGCTATATACATTCCTGCCACCATGTTTCCCAGCAGGTTCTGTGAAGCAAAACCAATGACTAATGCAGACATGGCACCAATTGATGCCGCCACGGCGGCATTTTGACTAAGGTAGGACACCACAACAACAGCAATCACAATGGCTCCGTTGATCCTGGTAACGCTCCTTATGGATTTGGCTGTCCGATCTGAGTGTTGCGTGGCTAATGATATCCTGAAAGCCGTTTTGGCCGTTATTTCCACAGCCAAATAACCAATAACACCTACCTGAATGATTAGAGAATAAACCAAATATGGAGAGGGAAACAGCCAAGCACTGATACCCAAGGTCATTGCAAACACCATTCCCAAAAAAAATATTTTCCTAATAACCGATCGTTTAGTGAGTTTTATGGTTTGATTGTCTTCGACTTCATCAGACTCAAACATCTTGTTTCCTGCTAAATTTGTTGTTGTTCATTTATACAGAGATTACTGTATGCTATTTCCAGGTATTGAAATGCATGTGTATGTCACAGTGAAGATGATATTCTAGATCCATTTTTGGTTTGGTTTGATTTTAACCCAACTGACAGAGGTTTTGAGGGCTATGACTTTACTTCAATTTGTCTCCCTCCGATAACAAAACAGGTCTGCGAAAATGATTTTGGATTAACAATTCACTCGGGTTTTGACTTGCATAATTCTTTTAACATCCAGATTGGAAACAGTTACCTCTGTTTTTGCGCTAGTGCATTTGAGCCAAACTTTCAGAACTCGAAACAGTTTGATGCACATGTTTGAGAGGCATCAAAAGAAACTTATTCGTGCTTTACTCACGCTCATGCTTATTTTCATCATAATTTTTAGCAATAATTTTTTTTAAGATTCTTCCGCTCAGTCCATCGACAATGATTCGAAAGGATACGGTAAAATTTAAGTTTGGAAAGTTAAATTGATAAAAAAAAACAAGATTTAAAAAGGAAAGTAAAAACAAATAGTTAACAAATTTGTTAACCGCTAACCTTTTTCTAATTATTGGGAACTATTCTGAATACCGTTCCCTGCTTTTCGTCAAAAGTCAGCGCATATAGGTTTCCATCATAGGGATTTGCCTTAAGGTCTGTAATCGCGCCAAAGCCCTTTCCAAATATAATTTGGTCAAGGGAATCAGAACTGTTTGCAACTCCCTCCGCAAGGGGACCGATAGGAAGCATGATTCCTGTCCTTTGCGCATCCAGTTTGAAATGATAGATATTTCCGCGCTTTGCATCGGCAACAAACATGTCATTTTTGTATAGGTTTCCCATATTATTGGAGTTTAGAAATGTGATTCCGGTCGGAACGACTTTGTCAAACCATGTGAATTGGGGCGGATGGTATTTTCCCTTCCTGTCAAAATCAACCAAATCGTTTGGATAAGGGGGAGCAATATGCTTTTCAGTTTGATCCATGTTATAGCCATGCAGCCATATGCCTTCAACCTTGTTGTAGCCGCTGTTAAATCCCGGGTCAACCCTATTTATCTCATCGCCAAACGGTAAACCGATTTGCGTGTCCCACAGAATGCTTGTGATTGGATCAAAAGCAAGTCCAAAACTGTTCCAAATCCCATATGAATAATAAAGGTTTAAGGGATATTCATTTCCCAAAACGCCAGGCAATATTGGCAGACCATCCTGAGTGACTCTGAGTATCCCGCTAGTCCCATCCGGCTCACGCCCATTTTGGATATTTTGTGCTTTAGTGATGTGTCCATTGATGCCAACATCACCTATGGTAAGATATACATTGTTATCCGGTCCGACAGTTACCTTGCCACCGTTACCGATAGACCCGGGGGTAGCTGGAAGACTTAACAGCAATTTTGGATTCATTAATTTGTTGCTGATCAACTCATACCTATACAGGAGATTACCCAATGGTTGTTTTCCCTCTGCAACATCATCACCGGCATAAGATTGAGCTTTACTGTAGTATAGAAAAACATAATTATTATTATTATTGTGGCTACTAGCATTTTTAAGGTCTGAATAACGGCTTGAAGCAACAGGAGGAATGGTTGCAATCCCTAGCATACCTCTGTGGCCTGATTTGGCAACGCTTACATTAAGCAAAGGTTGTTGTATCTTGGTTCCGTTTAAGATTCTTTGTACTGTGCCTTCATCTTTCTCTGTAACTAATATGTCACTAGGGCCTAAAAAGGCCATGCTGGTTGGATACCTTAATCCTTTGAAAACCACTTCTGCCTTCAGGTTGTCATCAAGTATCGTTGGTCCATTGGGAGAAGAGACTCCAACCTCGGGGTATTTGGGAGACAGGGCTTTTACAAAATGACTGTTATCCGATTGCATTAAATTCGAAAATTCGCCAGTCACAGCCATAAAAGTCAGATTTAGGATTGCAACCAAAATTACACTTGCTATGTAAGAATAACACAATGTTAGCTTAGAATTAGACATTAGAAAATTCATCTATGCACCTATTGAATAAAATATTCATAATATAAGTAGCATGTTTAATGATTATCTTTTTTTATGGATAACATGCCAAAGCATTCAAATTTATCCACAATCATGTTTGTTTTTCAGTTAACAAACCATAAAAAACAAAAGCATCAATAGACAATCAGCTCAGTCCATCGACAACATATTGGAAGGTTTCGCCATAATTTATTCCCAAAAAACCAAATTGTTAACAAAAAATTGGAAGTTTGGATTTAAAATAAATTGATATAGTTAACAAATTTGATACCATACATCAAACCGATGATAAGGAAAAGCTGATAATCTTGGGGAACTTTAACACCATGATAAATGGATATTCGGCTGTTCCCAGCAGTGATAATGGCCTTAGATACGGCTACAAAAGCCCATCAAGAGTTTTGGCAAGGCTTGTTTCCCAAAAGTATGGAAAGGTGGTTGACGTGCCCCAAGTTTTGGTCAGATAGTCAATGCAGGAAACAAACAAAACTGATATTCCAAACACATTGTGTATCCATTAGCCGTGGACATCGATTGAAAGGTTTTTGTAATTTTAGCATAACATGATAATCATCCCTTTACAACATGCAAAATACCTCCAATGGTTTACAACCATCCCATGCGGATATCGAAATATCAAACACCCTGTACCCATTCTTATACCCCCCTACTGTTGCCATAGAAATATTATGACGACCGTTTTGACGGAAGTGACGGCAAATCTGACCAAAGTGACGGCCTATTATG
>JACDHC010000311.1 GCA_013821245.1 Candidatus Nitrosopumilus sp. | reverse complement strand
CTACAGCATTCAACCCTATTTGGATTAGCTAACGAACCCTCAGTAAATCTAGCAGAAAAACTTTTGAAGTTAGCAAAAGGAATGGATAGGGTTTTCTATACAGATAACGGCTCTACCGCAATAGAAGTGGCATTAAAGATGGCGTTACAATATTATGCCAATATAGGTAAACCGGAAAAAAAACACTTCATTTCCATTGAAAACGGATATCATGGAGATACAGTTGCTGCAATGTCTGTTGGATACATAAGAAAATATTTTGGTGCATACAAACCATTGTTAACACCAGTATTTCGTACGCCAAGTCCTTTATTCAATAACAGCACAAAGAAAAAAAGTAAATATGATGGAAAAAAAGATTCTATAGATTCTTTGGACAAATGCATCGAAAAAACAGAACACATATTAAAAAAATACAGTAAAAAATGTTGCGCCCTTGTTATGGAAAGCGGGGCTCAAATTGCTGGTGGCGTAATAATATATCCTCAAGGTTATCAAAAAAGAATTGCGGATCTGTGTCAGAAGTATGACGTATTGCTCATACTTGATGAGATTGCAACGGGTTTTGGAAGACTGGGAAACATGGTAGAATATATTGCACAAAATTCGATTCCAGATCTAGTTTGTTTTGGAAAAGCACTTACTGCAGGATATTTTCCTCTAGCTGTTACGCTTACAACAAATAAGATTTATGATTCGTTTCTTGGAGAATATAGCGAAAATAAGCAATTATATCATGGCCACACATTTACCGGAAATCCCATTGGGTGCGCTACTGCAATAGCAAATATTGAAAAATATAAAAGTCAAAACTTGATACAGCAAATAAGAGAGAATAGCAAACATATTTCAAATAGATTAAAGGAATTAGGGTCTTTTAACATTATATCAGATATACGTCACAAGGGACTTTTAACTGGAATAGAATTAAAAAAAAGTGGAAAGCCAATAGAGATTCTAAAAGACAACCAAAGATTAAACTATTTTGTAATGAAAGAATCATTGAATAGGGGTGTTTTTTTAAGACCCCTTGGTAATATATTGATGTTTATTCCACCACTAGCAATTAACAGAAAAGATTTGAACAAAATTATTAATGTTCAATTTAATATAATTGAAATGATTGAATCAAAAGTATAAAACTCTAACTCTAAATAAGGAATCAGATAATGAATTGTTTTGATATTATTTTTTATCAACTATTTATTTTGAGATTACTGTTTGGAATAGCATATAAAAGTCGTAGTTCTTTATAGAGTGTCGCCTTCGAAATCCCTAAATCCCGGGCAATTTTAACTCGCGATTCATTTTGGGCAAGTAGTCGAATCAGATTATCTTTATCAAGTTTCTTCTTTGGCCTACCAATTATTTTTCCAACAGATTTGGCTCTGAATATACCATCTTTCGTTCTCTGAACTAGCATTTCTCGCTCTCGTTCTGCAACCCATGTCAGAATACCTATCATGAGCTTTCTTACACTTGGTTCAGTCATCTGTAAAAAAGATTCTCTAGGAGAGCATGATATTAAAGGAGCATAGGTCTCTATAGCCTTTATTGCATCAAGAGTATCCCAAAAGGTTCTTCCAACTCTTGATAATTCATAAATTAGTACTGCATCAACTGATTCATTTTTTACAATGTCGAGCATATCAATAAACCCGTTTCTTTTAACAGCGGGAATCTTACCGCTGATTGCAGAATCTTCAAAGCATTCTAGTATTTGAAAATCATGATCATCAGCCCACTTTTGCATGGCTAATCTTTGATTTAATACTGTCTGCTCTTCTGTACTTACCCGCAGATATGCAAAAGCATATTTCATAATAATCTTTAACTAGGGTGTCTTATTTTATAGAATATCAAGTAAAGTTAACAAACAGTTCAAAATAGGCCATCATCCTTTTTAGACGGCAAATTTCAAAAAAATCAAAGTTAAAGGTAAATAAACAGGGTTACTTTAAAGACAGTCTATAAAACGGTCGTTATATATACAGTTAGGCAACCCAATAAAAATAGCGAATATAGTTTTTTATATGCTTTTTGTAACCGAGTTGATATCAATGCAACATTTTAACTTTATTT
The DNA here is from genome assembly GCA_013821245.1 of Candidatus Nitrosopumilus sp. Classification (GTDB taxonomy): domain Archaea; phylum Thermoproteota; class Nitrososphaeria; order Nitrososphaerales; family Nitrososphaeraceae; genus Nitrosocosmicus. The sequence goes on along the minus strand of JACDHC010000311.1, from coordinate 66 downwards.
AATTAAAAAAAGAATAAAACAATTTATTGAATCATATGGTTTTATTTACAATATTATGTTATACAT
>JACDHC010000120.1 GCA_013821245.1 Candidatus Nitrosopumilus sp. | reverse complement strand
ACCCGTGAATGATTTGAAGAGTATTGGTTTTTTGGATAACCTGTCACATGAAAGCAAAGAGAGGACAAGCAATTGATGCACTGATGGCCATAAAGCTGTTTGGTAGTAATTACGCAAGAGATCTAGTATATTGATTTTATAAACTGAAGTCATGTGATATTGTATTTGTCATTAGCCACATTGTGAATCCTTCATTGACAAGATTGAAGAGAGTGCAGATAAAGATGAATGTTATGATGGTGGTAACCACTGCTTATGCTGACTCTAAGTTGTGCCGCAGCAAGTTGCCGGGATAAAGGACTACATTGTTTCACAGACGCTTTGCAGCAATTCAGACAATCTGCTGTTGATACTGCAATTTCAAAGGATATGGATTGTAATGAGATAAAACAGGTTATCCAGAAAAACAATGGATTACATATCGTTGACAGCGGCAGCCACAAGGTCTTGCGACAGAAGCCAGGATGTTAAACTATGCGTTAGGCAAGGAAGAGGGCAACCCTGAAAGGTTGAATCTAGCAATAATTGGCGCCTTAGGGAGGTTCTTTGCCCTGTCAGGAAACATTGGAATATGCAATCTAATCACTCAAGAGAAACCAACAATGTTATGGGTGGAAAGGGGCCGCAGAAGACTCTGCAACCTTGTGGTGCACACGGTTCAGTGATGCCCATAAAAAAAAGAAATAACGCAACAGCCATACCGCTTAGGGCCATATACGCCATTAGTTAGGCAGCAAATCGCGGATAACCCTCTTTCACTTTTGTGCCTGTGTTGTCATATGATGCTGGTTTAGCCATTCTATAAAACTGGCATAGTTTAGGGAACGCACGTCATCAAGGTGGTTTGTGAGTATCCTAACAAACCTAACAAACCTAACAAACCTAAAACCCCTAGCAAGTTCAAGGGATAGAACCGGATCATATAGTTCTCCCTCCAGTACCTTGGATGCGTATTCGGCAGCGGACAACTGGTTTGCGTATTCACAGTAGTTGTATAGCCTTCCACCACACGATGATCTTGATTGTATAACAGATGATCCTGAATTTTCAAGGTTTCCAAATCCTTGTAATACGTTTGGAGGAAATGATGGAAGCAACGGATAATATTTTATTTTATTATATGACATCTTTCTGTTATCGTCTTAGCAAGATTATTTTTAGATAACCATAAAACTACATTATGGTTTCTATCCATAATAATATTTAAAATCTTATTTAGCATCTACACAGTATTTTTCATATTGTTTGCAATATTTAACAGATTAAGTATTATACTATTTGTTTTTATAATGTTAACTACAATAGGTTTACAAAATATTGTTGATTTATCTTTTTTTAATGCCTATTCACAGAAATGTAATATGGCTTCTAATGAGGTTGATCCTGATGATCCAGAAAGTAACTGTGATGAGGGTGGAGGTGGAGGAGGAGGCGGCAATTGTCCTGAAGGTTATGTACATGTAATAGACCATTGCGAACTGGGTGAATAATTAGTACTTCATGGATGTCAAACGGGAGAAACACTCGATGTCAACGGCAACTGCATAGAAATAGCAAGATGTGCACCTGGAGAAATACAGGATTATTTTGGGAATTGCACTTCACCTTGTACACAAGGATATGATTGCCCAGGTGATGCTTTAGACCCTTATGAACCTGAACCCTTAGATTGTTATCCTGAATATCAAAGTTGTCCAGGAATGCCAACAGACTCCCAACATGAATTTCCTGACGATGTCATAGGTTGTAGTGATTATCCTACTCCAGAAAAACAAAATCAATGTGAACATGATTGTGCTGCAGTAGAAGGACTTGTTGATTATATCTCATTCCTCCAAGCAATTCATGATGGCAATTATGGATGATGTAGCGAAAGTAATAGCAAAAGTCATTTATTATAGATATTTGTATTTAAGAAAATCTTGCCAATGAAAACAGTGACGTAGATATTCTTTACCCTGGCAGTCATGGGAATATGCAAGAAATTTACCAAAACTGCAACCACTATAATTACCATCATATATATGTATCCATCGTATTTCTGAATATGAGATTTTTCTAATAGTATCTATAAAACCAAATAGCCCTCTATAATCAAAGATTTTCACTGACGCCGATTAATAGCGCCAAGATATAGGAGCAAAGAATATCCAGAGTGCATAACTATAACTATAGCATGTTGATTTACACTCTTGCAATTTGGGGTTGCATGCCTGAAATAACAAAGGGTGCATAGACATGACAAACGCATCAAGTACATATCTTAGTATTGCTGTTGGTGCTTTAGTTGGCGCATTAATAAGTTGGTTAATATTCGCTTTACAGAAAAAGTTATCCATCAAACAGGAAGAAAACCTCAATCGGCTCAATGAGCTTAATGAAAGCCATGACAAGGTACTGAAACTAATACAACAGTTTCAAAAACATCAGGATCATATACTTGATCAAATACTGCGCATGGATAAAAAAATTGACTCTACACTTGAAAAGAAGAAGAATGACAATAAATGATATCGGTATATTGAAATTATAATAAATTAGTCCATAATATTTTGGCATATGTAATTTTCATTGGTAAATAAGAACCGTGACTATTTTAAAGTGATTCGTAATAAAACATTTGATTGATCTAAGCAACCCCACCGCACCAAATAAACCACAATGTTCTGACAATAAATGTCATTAAAAACCGTTTGATACCAGTGTTTATATAGTCTGCTAACCAATAGATAGTATGTCAAATAAAACAGAAACTCAAAAAAGTTATTCTTATAATACCAATAACCAAAACAACAATGATTTCAATGAATCAGTTAACAGGTCACTTGACGAAACCAAGGACAACATCAACAGGTCAATAGATGAGTCAAGAAACCAAATCCCACGTTACAACAACATTGTCAACAGCTACCAGGAGCAATCACTTCAAACAGCCAAGGAGATTTCAGAGGAGTATATAGAGTCCCAAAAAGCAGTGATTAACTCTCTCCAGTCAGCATGGAGGCCATACAGTGAAAGCTATAGCAATCTGGTCACAAGCTTTGCGTCTCCAGACTCCATGACAAAGGCATACACCAAATGCGTCAGCAACTTTGCAGACAATGCAGTGTCAGCAATAAGGTTAACAAACAACATGATCTTCTCAAACCTTGACTCAATGAAATCAACACTGCAACAAGCAAAAGACAACTCAAAACATCTTTCCAACCTCAACGTAAACGCAGCAAGAACCTTTGAGAACAACTCAAGACAAGTAGCATCAGCAGTTTCAGAAGTTAACTCAAACAACAACAACCAAAACAACAACAGCAATAGTGCTGGTATCAATACTACAACATACACTAATACAACAACAGCAAAAAAGCAATAAAAAACAATACACAATAGCTAATCATCTTTTAAAAAAAAGATGTAACTATGTTTGACTAGTTGTTTTTCCTTTTATAGTATATTATAAACTACTCTGCAAAAAAAAGAGTATAGTCTTAATGCGCGCAAAAAACAAATACACAATGCCTGTACTTCAAAGCCTGCTGCAGCGAATCGACAGAACTTCTTCTCCAGCCCATGTTGGCAATCTCAGAAATGCAGTGGATTTTATTGTTCCAAATAACACAGTGGTTCTTGCTGCAGCAGAAGGTGTGGTCACCTACGTCAAAGATGACTCCAATGTTGGAGGTCCTGATCCATCATACTGGAATTACACCAATTTTATTTCAATTATGCACCAAAATGGAGAGTATACAAGGTATGACCACTTGAAACGTAATAGTGCAAAGGTAAGGACAGGTCAACACGTACAAGCAGGCCAGGAGATAGCCAATGTTGGCATGACCGGCTATACCTATATCCCTCACCTTCACTTTCAGGTGTTTGTGTTTACAGGATACAACATATGGACAGATTTTGACACTATTGAAATCAATGATTTTATTTAACCGTAAATAGACTGGTCCAAAAGTTTTGGAATGACTAAAAGATATGGGGATGGATATTATAAAATTATCATAATTGGTGATCTATTCTCAGAGCATTCATTTTATTTCTCTTATATCTCCAATACCACTTTGCCTCGAGGACGAACATCCTTTACATAATCAAGGGCCTTTGCAGCATCATCGATTGAAAAGGTTCTGTCCACATGCACTTTAATGTTGTTTTGATCCACCCATTGTCCCAATTGAGTTAATCGCTCTCTGTTGACCTGTGTGAACAGGAATACAGCTTTTACTCCAAACTGTTCCAAGAGTTCTTTATTTGGCTGCTCTAGCATGGACACAAGTATGCCACCGTTACCGCCATTTCCTTTCTTCAATATATTGAAAGATTTTGTGTATGTATCGCCACCCACAGTGTCAAATACTGCATCATATTCACGCAATACATATTCAAAAGCCTGAATCTTGTAGTCTATAATTTCGTCTGCTCCCAAATCTTGGACAAACTGTTTATCGTCTGCGCTTACCGTTGTTGCCACGTAGGCCCCCAAATTCTTTGCCAGTTGAATGGCAATTGATCCTATTCCTCCTGCTCCCCCATGAATTAGAATTCTCTGACCATTTGACAGGTTCATGTTCTCCACAAGTGCCTGCCATGCACTAACACCAACAAGCGGCAATGCCGCCGCCTCAAAATGGTTTAGGCTTTTGGGCTTGGGTGCTATACTATCTGCCTTTGTAAGAGCAATCTCTGCAAATGCTCCAGAGCCACCACTTGGAACTGCAGCCTGGCCATAAACTTCATCACCTTGCTTAAAGTCTGTGGAAAGTTCTTGTCCTTCCTCTTCTTGTCCTTCTCCAACCTGATTGATAACGCCAGAAAAATCCATTCCCAAAGTTGATGGGAATTGAAGGTGTATCATTTGTTGCATATGGCCTTCGCGAATCTTCCAATCCACTGGATTTACACCTGCTGCTTTTATGTCGACAAGAATTTTATCGGTTGATGGTTTTGGAGGTGGAGGCGCATTTTGTTTGATTTCCACAACTTTGCTGTCACCATATCTGTCTATTTGTGCTGCTTTCATGTTATGATTAGGCAATCCAGATATTAAAGAATGATTACAGATATTTTTATAAATATAAAGTCTGCAATATCCACACATATAGCGATATAAACTCCTACTACCATATTCTCAGATTCTCAAAGACAAGAATGGGCTATCCCACCGTATTACAGAGGCTGCCACAAGGTCTTGCGACAGAAACCAAGATGTGAAACACTATCTGTTAGGGAAGGAAGAAGGCAAACCCAGACAGCCTAAAACTACGTAAAAGTTGGCATCTTAAAAAACCCTAAATATGCTTAGACAAGATGAGCACATCCAAATCATCCAAGAGAAACCGATAATGTTAAGGTGGAAATCCAACGGAGACAATACTAAAGATGAAAATCAGGAATACAAATAGATTAATCCATCTATGTGATACATATGATGTATATGAGGCCAATAATAAAATATAATAATGCAATTATAGTTTTTAGGCCACATATGCTGTCAAAATAGATAATCCAAATTCTATTGGCATATAATAACAATTTATAATCTCAAGGGTTCATCAAACATATAATTTAAAATGATTTGTTACTGCACCAGAAATAATCCGATATCATTATAATTTAAAAGTATTAGAACTCGTTTAACAAAAGGATTTAGATCCCGCTTAGTCCATTAGCTATACGGATTCTTTTATTGCTATTGTGTGATACGATTACTAGACATCTATTCTTAATTATTTCAAAGATTCTTAACAATAATACATTTTTTTTAAGGAAACAGTATATCCTTATTATACTTGATATTATACCAATAAATGGATTATCATTGGTAGACCTAATCTATGGTATGGGCATAACGGATATTGTAAAAGATTTCCCTGCAATTTTTAACATGCTTAGAAAATACTTTTCAATTAGATTTTTAAAATCAAAACCATTTATCTATGGTTCTGCGGATATCATTAATGTATGTAATTTACACTGTTCTCATTGTTATTGGTGGAAAACCCGAAGAAATGAACCGGATGAATTGGGCACTGAAGATTGGAGGGAAATAATCAAGCAGACTTTTAAAAAACACCATGTGTATGTTGTTACCCTTGTTGGTGGTGAACCTATGATGCGCCAGGACATTGTCAAGGTTTTTTGCGATGAGATGCCAAGAAGAGTCTGCGTAGTTACAAATGGCACTTATCCATTGACGCGGTTTGATAATCTTTACTTTTACTGGGTTTCTCTTGATGGGACAGAGCAAGTTCATGATAGCATAAGAGGAAAAGGCGCATATTCAAAAACCAAAAAGAATGTTTTAGATTATATTAAAGGACCTACTCGTAATG
>JACDHC010000310.1 GCA_013821245.1 Candidatus Nitrosopumilus sp. | reverse complement strand
GGCCAGTAGCCAAAACATATTGTTTCTGTAGGGGTTAAAGACAATTTATTTGTATCCAAAGTAGCTGCGTAATTTTTTTGGGGATGCTATACAAACTATAAAGTGTTAGATTCATCAAGTTTCAAACGAAATACGGTTGGATATATCTCAAGATCTAGTAGGGATGAAATTAACATTAGCCATGGGGGAACTATTTTGCCATTGATTTTCCTTGAAAGGTCTCATTAAGTTTGACTATGAAGGATATTTAGATAAAAGAAGATGTAGGTCCGTGGCAATGAGATGGATTTTCTTCAATTGTATATCTTGATATGGAGTCTTCCAAGGTTACGTTAAATTAATATTTGATCATGTCTTTTTCGTTATATAAAAAGAAATTGTTATTTTTTTAATTGTATTTTCTAACTCAACTAATGACCTGTAGTAAGAAAACCTTAATTGTATAACAACAACTATGGGAATAAAAAGATGAACAATATTAGAGTCAAGATTTTGTTATCATAAATTACCATACTATAATTTTGCAGTTTACTTCTAAATAACTATTAAATATTAATTTTTTATTAATTATTATATATTAAAAAGATTAGATATGATGGAAAGGTAGGAAAAGAAATAAAGGCTACATTCTTGCAATAAGTTTTCTTTACTCGCTCCCAAAAACGATGCTGAAAATGAGTATTATAAATGAAAGTAGAGAAAAATAACGAAAGCATGAGATGGCTTATAGGTAAAAGATTATGTAATTCTTTACCGAGTTCCCAATTCTGATGCCTTTACTACTTTACTACTTTGTCCTTTATGCTTCAATGTTTAGTCTTATCAATTACTACTTTTTTACAAGCCTTTTATGTTACTTTCATATTTGATGAATTGAAACTATTTTCAACTTTTAGAATGTTGATAATGGTCACCTTGTAACCTAATTCCTATTGGCGCATCAAAGTTGACTGATTTTAGATTCTATGTAGTTGTATTACTTAAGAGCAACTCCTTTCGGAAGAGTGCTATAATGCATATTGTGGCTAATACTGTTAAAAGAGTAGTTACAGGCATAAATGGCAATTGATGGTTTAGGGTTTGCAATATATTTCCAGCACAACAACAACATGCATTCATAGGTGTAATTAACATATACTCTTAATAGTATATTTGTCTATATTGTACTTGGAAAGGAAAGATAAGGTAATATTGTCTAGAAAATCCAAACTAACACTCGACAAGCCCGTTTCAACTACTTATTTGGATATTGGAACAATTGCTTTTATGAAATGGCTGACGTCGACAGAAGATAATAAATCAGCAGATACCTCAATTATTGTTAAATCCATTCTAAAAGATAAATTCATAATTTTTTATGACGGGGATCTGTCAAAAGATGTAACGGTTGTTTTTAAAGATTGCATTCCATGGTGTAAGTATTGTGAAGCAGATGATTGTGGACATGTGGGGTTTGCAATATGTTTGAAACAATACTATACCCGATATGGTTCAGATGGTGTTTAATTCTCTGGATTTAGTGTTAGATATATAAAACAAAGATTCGCAATGTATGATGTCAGAGTTAACTGCTCTGGTGCTAGAGTCAGATTATGGTGGTGAGTTTTAACTTTTTATTATTTGAGTTTATACCGAAGGTTAAACACATGGATATGCGCCAGACTATCAGTTCATACCTACAAGGTATGCTTTTTTTAGAAAAAAGGTTATGGCAAACCAAAATCAATTGAATAGTCACATAACATATCGTTTCAGGAAACTCGATCTTTAAAGACATAATCATTATTTTTAATACATATTTTGGACATTCTTTAAGGTCTGTGGGGGGGTGTCTGTTATATTGTATCTTTGACCTTGTAATTACAAACAAATTAAAATTCCATAATGATTTAAAATAGGACTATAGGTAAGTATGAGACAACGGTTTCTTAATTTTTGTGCAGTCGACTTTAATGCAATTATTATTTCCTTAGTATTAAATCTAATTTTATATTATATTGATTAATCTTAAAATCTGTCTGCTCTATATAAATCATAATAGTGAGGATTAAAAATACTATAAAAAATAAAATAAACAGAATATCAATTAAAAATTAATTGATATAACACTATATTTTAAAAATTGTTTATCTTGATTCTGTTATTGATTTGCCTTGTTACTCAAA
>JACDHC010000309.1 GCA_013821245.1 Candidatus Nitrosopumilus sp. | reverse complement strand
ATATTGAGGCACTCAAAAGACAAAGAGAAAGAGGAACACCATACTAGTATACAATGAAAATATTCTTATTCCTGTTCTTATTCTTATTATTGAATCTCTTTTTCTCGCAATAAAGATCTGAATAAGCGCTTTTATGTTTGTTTTTCTACATTTCCTATTCTGAAATTCCGGTTTTATTTAATTTGATACGAAAATTCCCATTTCTAAAGGCATATGTTTGCATCTTAAACTTTGCTATAATTTTAGCTAGAGATATTATTAATTGTTAAATACTGGGATTGTCGGATGAATAAACATGAATAAACATGACAATAAAAGTATAGTTTAGTTTTATCATTTGGCCATTAAATAAGTTATATGGCATTTTAGGTATTGATTATTTATCCCAATTATTGCCAAAATTCAAACCTAATTCCATAAAAAAGGCTTGACTTTAGAAAAAAGATATTGTAAATAACAAACAATTAACGGATAATGCTTTGGATGAATTGGAAATTGGTATAAATAGGGGGAATTTGCATTAATATTATTTCCAATAAAGTCACAATAAGAAATGTAACTGAAACCGATATTTCTAAAATAATGGATTTACAAAAGGCGTCGTTTTCCGATATGGCTGAATACGGAATGGTATGGCCCTCTTATTCTCTTTACAAACATATTTGTATATTTCCCGAAGGTCAGTTATATGCAGAGGTTAACGGAAGATTGGTTGGCTCTTCCAGTAGCCTAATAGTTTCTTTAAAGACCGATTATGCCGATCACACGTGGAATGAGATTACTTCACAAGGATCATTTTCTAATCATAATCCTAACGGGGATAGCCTGTATGGCGCAGATTTATCAGTGCATCCTGATTTTCGTCATAAGGGTATTGCAACATTGCTTTATAATTCAAGAAAAGATTTAGCCATCAAGCTGAACTTAAGAAGAATAATAGCTGGTGGTAGATTGTATGATTACTATAAATTTGCAAAATCAATGTCCGCTGATGAATATGCAAAGAAAGTAGTGGTTGGTGAACTTGAAGACCCCGTTTTGTCTTTTCAATTGAAAAATGGTTTCAAATTCATTAAAATACTTCCAAATTATCTTTATGATAAACGATCTTTAAACTATGCTAGTTTTGTAGAATGGTTAAATCCGCAATATGGGATATTGTAAAATGGGGTTATTTAAGATATGTCTATTATAGATTGCCATATTCATCTGAATAATTATGATGAAATCAACAAGTCGGAAAATAAGGTTCTCTCATTACAGGAAAGGTTGAATGCATTACTTGGAGCTATGGAGGATAATGACATTGGTTATTCTCTAATACTATCTTCTTACAAAGTTGATGTAAATAGACCCTCAACATCTCAAATCATTGAATCTATAAATCTTAATAATGTGGAAAATAAACTTGGAGTTATAGCGGGATATACAATCGACAATCATAGCAGAGAAGATTTAATAAATTATAGAAAATGGATAAAAGATGATATCATAAAGGGGATCAAACTCTACTGTGGATATGAGCACCATTATCCTTATGATGAAAGATATCAAGTAGTCTATGATATGTGTACTGAATTTGATTGCCCCGTGATGATACATACAGGTGATGCATTTTCTAACAAAGCCAAGATAAAGTACGCGCATCCTTTGAATGTGGATGATGTGGCAGTGGATAACCCCGATTTAAAAATCGTCATGTGCCATATAGGTAATCCTTGGATAACTGATTGCCAGGAAGTGCTATACAAAAACAAAAATGTATATGCAGATATCTCCGGCCTGATTATTGGGAACTTTACATCATCTGGCGAAAGGCACTATATTGGCAAAATAACGGAAATGTTGAATTATGTAGAGAATCCTCATCGCCTATTGTACGGAAGTGACTGGCCTATATCCAACATGAAGTCATATGTCAGTTTTGTCCAAAAACTCGAACTTGATAGGGATTCATATCACCTTTTAATGTTCGGGAATTCAAAAAGCATTTTTAAATTGTCTTTTTAATGTTTTGACATGATGTTTTAACTTGAAAATCAATTCTTTGGTTATAAAAAAGAAAATCGCATTTGATATTTGATAAGATGAATGCGAAAATACAAAGATTAATCAAATTAAAATGCATTGCCTATACAATATGGCAAAGCGATAATGAAAATTATATTTG
>JACDHC010000308.1:408-2181 GCA_013821245.1 Candidatus Nitrosopumilus sp. | reverse complement strand
ATATTTTGGCGGCCATATGAAATGTCTATTACTATTCTCAAGTTATTTCTTAAATTTAAAATTAATGCTTAATAGAAAAAGTAGATTGAATCAGTTTATTGATTGGAAAGGATTTGTTTTTCTTATTTAGAGATAGATAATTGGACCCATTTTGTCGTATTGGCAATTTCATCAATTTTATTTTCCAGTGAACGTAGTTCTTCAGGTGCAATTGCTCCATGATTATCAAATATATTTTTATATATGCCGTTTATGTTGATTGAAGTGTTAACTGTTGGCTGATCTGTGATTATTATCTTATCATACGAATCCTTTAGCGAAAAGTAATCTGCTTTATAAAACTCTTTAACTAATTCTCCCACTCTTTCTTGGGGAATATCATATACTTGATGCCCTACTGTATTCACAAATTGTTTTCCATTATAATCAACTGTTCCATTTCCAAATATTATTAGAGAATAATAAGGACAAGTTCCTTTACACATATTCCTTTCCAATGTTATAGTAACATTGATATTATTTATAGATGGAATTTCTGACCCCATTGTTATTGATCTTTCGCTAAAATCAGGGGCGTAAATTTTCGCAGGTGTAGTTATACTGCTAGTAAATACTAATGAAATAAGCACCATACTTACAACAAACATAAACCAGTTTCTTTTGCTCATGCGTATAATACAAACAACTAGCTATTTCATTTTTATGTAAATCAGAATTGTCAAATGACGGTAGAATATCGTGTATGCTACAAAATTATGGCCTACTGTAAATATTAGTTTTGTAAAAATTTTAGAAGATACAATGATAGACAGAAATTTGACATACAATTCAATTAGATTTAACTTCTCTCAATGTTAAAGTTTAATTTCATCTTTTCAAGACTGAAAATGAGTCCTTTTTTATGCATTGAAAATGCAGCGGGAACCATCGGGTCCGTTATTCATATGAGATTCAAAAAATTCACCATACACAATAACAGTAGAAGGAAACAGTATTGCCTGCTAAACTAATTACAGGAATTAACAACATTGAGAAAAAGGTTACAAATGTTATTGATAGAGAGTTAATAACTGAATTTTATAATTATTTAACCAACATCGATATTTCTGAAAATTACCAAAATAGACTTTTAAAAGTTATATTAGGTTTTCAGAAGGTCTTACTAAAGCTTTTAGGTTTAAAAAAGAAAAAGGAGGAATGTTTTGTGAGACCCCGCAGTAAAGTTTTCCCCTCCGTCCGTCAACATCATGTTTTCAGATGCCTGCCCAAAAAGTCCAGTGTCTTATTCCATGCGTCAGCTGTCTCTTTGGTGGCATAGTTGTCGTTGGATGGATTCGCAAAGGCGTGTCCTACATTGGGATAGACATAGATCTCGTTTGCGACCCCCGTCTCATTTAATGCCTTTTGGAACTGCGTAACAGAGTCAACGGAAATTGACTGGTCCTTGCCTCCAAATATCCCAAGCACAGGCCATGTGATGTCTGAAAGCGCCTGGGTGTCGTTGGTCAGCCTCCCATAGTAGATTACGGTTGCCGCAAGGGGGTTGTCCTTGCTGTTGATGGCCAACTGCAATGATTGCTGTCCGCCAAAACACCACCCTAGGGACGCAATCTTGGCTGGGTCAACGTTGTCAAGGGACTGCAGGTACTGTACAGCCGCTTTCGTGTTTTCTATCGCAATGTCAGGGTTTTCCCGTATTGCGCCAGTCAGTTCCCTTGATCGGTTTTGGTCATCTGTGACGACCTCACCGTTAAAGAGGTCAACTGCCAACAC
>JACDHC010000308.1:0-398 GCA_013821245.1 Candidatus Nitrosopumilus sp. | reverse complement strand
ACCACATACCCGTTTTTGGCAAGAAGGTTAGCCGATTCCTTGATGTAGTCATTTAGCCCCTTGTTCTCGTGAATCATGACGACAGCTGGAAGTTTTGACTTTTCGCCGCTTTGGTTTTGGGACGGATACACCAGGTAGCCTAAGGTGTTTTGCCCAAAATAGGTAACAGTCTTGTTTTCCATTGGCTGGAGATTTGCAACGGCAGAGGAATTTCCGTTGCCAAAGCTTACCAGGGTCATTGCGGATAAGCCTGTTCCCCCTTGTGAGTAGCTTTTTTGTGCGGCTGGAGCAACAAAGAAGGTGACTGCCAAAAGCATCATTGACAACATAGCAACAGTAGTAGTAGTAGTAGTAGTAGTAGTAGTAGTAGTAGTAGTAGTAGTAGGTTGTTTCATCAA
>JACDHC010000119.1 GCA_013821245.1 Candidatus Nitrosopumilus sp. | reverse complement strand
ATATTACTAATAATAGATAAGAAAATTTCTATAGTTATTGGAGTAAATGAGCAAGATAATGACAACGATAACAACTATGGAGATAAAAACAACGATGCTTTAAACTATGAGTTGACTTTCTTGTACAATAAGCATGACAACGACGTGAGTAAATCAGTTGTAATTTCCCATATAACTGCATTTGAAATTATTTGGAAGCAGGCAGAAACCAGAAAAATAATTGAAAATACTGATAAGGTAAAAGAAGACTTTATAAATATTTGTGCCCATGAATTGAGGAGTCCAATTCAACCAATACTTGGACTATCAATACTTGTTAAAAATAAGATATCTGATTCTAATCAGCGTGAAATGCTTGATGTAATTATCAGAAATGCAAAAAGGCTTAAGAGATTGGCAGATGATTTGCTTGAGGTAACAAAAATTGAAAGTAATTCAATAAAATTAGATAGGGAAAAATTCAACTTAAATGATTTTTTAAATGATGTGTTATTTGATTACACAAATAAAATTTTAAGGGACAGTTTAAATGATGATTATACATTTAATATCGCCAAATCTATTCCTCACGATATTGTATTTTTTGTAGATGCCGATAAGGATAGGTTAGTTCAGGTAATCTCTAATATTTTAAATAATGCTGTTAGAGCAACCGAAGATGCCATCAATAATGAAAACCTTGAGAGCGGAACTATACAATTTTCCTTAACTCAAAATACGGTAAAAGACATCCAAATCAGCGTTAAAGATATGGGTCCAGGTATAGATGCACAAATACTGTCAAAATTATTTACCAAATTCATAACAAAGTCTGGCAGGGGTATTGGCCTGGGATTGTTTATAACAAAAAGCATCATTGAAGCTCATGGCGGTAGGATTTGGGCTGAAAACAATAAGGGGGAAAAAGGGGCAACTTTTTACTTTACATTGCCGATTTTAATGCAATCTCAAAAAAACAGTGAACTGAAAAAAATCCTTGTAGTGGACGATACTCCAGCTTTTGCATTATCTTTAAAAAATACTTTTGAGAATGACGACAAATACCTGGTTGATATATACAGCAATCCTGCGACGATGTTGCAAAAATTCGTTTCTGGATACTATGATTTTGTGATACTTGATATTGAAATGCCTGAAATAAATGGATTTGATTTAAGTCAGCAGTTAAGAAAAAAAGATGATAGGGTTCAAGTTATTTTTATGACCTCTGGGGGAACAAATTATGAACCGCTTAGAGAGTTATATGGGATATCAGAAAAAAATCATTTCATCAAAAAAACTTTAGGTGCCGAAAAGATTCTAAAGCAATTAAATGCTTTAGTTGAGGAAAATAGGAATAATTGAACATGAAAGTGAGAGATGTTATTTTTTATATTACATCCTATCAGATTAAGTGTGTATTTTGCATAGATGACATATAGTATTGCATTTCATTCATATAAAGGGGGAACTGGAAAGACAACCATAGCCTCAAACCTGTCTGCCTTTTTGGCAAAAGAGGGCCATAGTGTATGTCTTTTAGATTTGGATATTTATGCTCCTAGTTTACAAACCTATTTTGAAATAACGCCAAAAAAATGGATAAATGATTATTTATATGGTGATGCAAAATTCAATGACGTAATTACTGACATTTCCTCGCTGATATTCAAAGATGAGGATGGCGCTAAACCGTTATCAAATGGAAAATTATTTGTAGGGCTGTGTGCATCCAAGAAAGAAGATTTTATCAAACTTGAGGGGGGCAACAGTGATTTTAGAAAACAATTGTTTCACAAGTTGATAATGTTTAGGGAAAAATTAATCGAGACTTATGATCCCGACTATATAGTAATCGATACCAGTCCTGGTGTAAGATATTGGTCTTTAAATGCATTAGCTCTTGCTGATGTGTTTTTCCTTACATTGAAGATGGGTGATTTAGATATCGAGGGAACCAAAAAGATGGTTAATGAAATCTACCATTCATTCACCTCATACGGTTCCAAATCCTTTCTCATTTGGAACAAAGTAGCAGGTTATTGTATGCCTTCTATAGACAAAAAGGAAAATGTGAAGAATAGTTGTTTAAAACAAAATAATTTGAATATCATCAGCAGAAACAATAAAAGGGATAGTCCTTTGTCTTTATTATCTGAAGATAATAGACAACAACAGCAACAACAGCAACAACAGGAATTACAAGCAGAAGATCAGAAAAAAGAACAAATAGATACGGAAGATAAACTTTCCAAGGAAGTTGGAATGAAAGTTATTTCTACAATCCCATGCTATTGCGATATTCAATTTAGTAAAAAAGAATTTTTGACGGCAGTGCAAATTCTTCATCCTTTCTCAGAACGTATAGAATCTTTGGCTCAACTAATGCAACAAGAGTTACAAGATAAGGATTCTGAATAATTGTTTTTTATTCTTAAAATGTTGTCTTTAAGGATTTTTTGAATGTGTACTTTACTTCAGAAAACAACAAACTGCTGTTTAATGATTTAGTGACAAACCACCACCATTTGGACACTATATTTTTTGCAATTCCATTATCCTGCTGTTTTATCACCTGGTATCGATAGTCCAGCTAACCAAATTGGCCTATCGCCTGTTTTATTTAGTTTTATCGCCTTTGAGATTTTGTCCTTTGATGTTCCACGACCCCCTTTCAAATCATTTGGATATTGATTTGCAAATCAAATCTTTGAGATTTTTAAAATAATTTATCACATTTATAATTATTTATATTATATTAACATGAATTTTAATTGTGGCTATAGAAATTGGTCAAATTTTGCAAGATTTCGCGATTATAATGGTAATCGCATCGGTTATGGCAATAATTTCTTATAAACTCAAACAGCCATTAATTCTAGGATATATAGGCGCAGGTATAATAATTGGACCTAACACCCCTCCATTCAGCCTCATAAGCAACACTGATGTTTTAAATCTCTTTGCAGAGATGGGGATAATTTTGTTGTTATTTACTGTCGGAATGGAATTTCCAATACAAAAGCTAAAAAGTATTGGCAAGAAAGCCACTATAATTACGGTAGTTGAGCAAATAGGAACATTGATTGCAGGTTATTTTGTAGGACAGGCTTTGGGATTTTCATTTTATGATAGCCTCTTCATGGCTGTAGCATTATCAGTATCAAGCACTGTAATTATAATGAAAATATTGGAAGAATTGAAGGTACTGAGAGAAGAATCTTCCTACCTTACATTGGGTATCTTGATAATAGAAGATATTGTTATATTGTCCATATTTGCCCTACTGCAATCAGTGAGTGTTACCGGTATGATATCATTCACAGAAATTGTGGTACCAATAGGTTTAACAGTAGCCTTTATTGCAGGAGTTTTAATAATTGGATCTAGAATTATACCCCGATTAGTGGATTTTGTAGCAAGAACCAACCAAAGTGATGTTTTGGTGGTTGCTGTTTTAGGTTTGGCTTTTGGATTTGCATACATTTCAAATCTGTTGGGAATATCTGTTGCTATCGGAGCCTTTTTTGCGGGTGTGCTAATTGCTGAATCCAAATCTCATGCTGTAACAAGCATATTGACAACTCCAATAAGAGATATGTTTGTTGCTTTGTTTTTCGTATCAGTTGGTGCATTGATGGACGTAAAATTAATACCTGTATTTATTATTCCGTCATTATTGTTAGTTGGTGTTACATCTATGGCAAAATTACTCATAGTTTATACATTCTCTAGATATCAAGGCTTTAGTAAAACTACTGCGTTTGAAACGGGTGTAAGTCTTTCTTCCTCTAGAGGTGGAGAAATGTCTTTAATTGTGGCAAAAGGGGGAATAGATATAGGGGTTGTTAGTCCTTTTATTTTACCTATAGTGGGCACAATAACTATAATCTCCACATTTCTTTCCCCATATTTAATCAAATTGGGTTGGAAACTGGCAGACAGGTTCAAAGAAAATGCATCAGATCAAGCAAAAGGAACTAATACCGACTGAAACCATTTAAAGCAACTGCGGTCTATTGTTTATTTCAGGCTACAATGCTGGGACTCAAAATATCGTAATTACGTTATATCTCTTTTCATTTGTTTGAGAATCTGACTGTTTCTTAATCTCAGTAAACTTTTATAATTAGGCATAACCGATGCCGGCATTTTGACGATATGCCGAGGTCAAGTACAAAAGTTATATAAAAAACATTGTTACAATGTTACCGAGATTTTAAAACAAAAATTATTGCGTGTTTTTACATATGGGAAGAATCCCTTGGTAAATGACTTCCGTCTAAATGCTTTAATATGACTACATCAGTTTTGGAATCATCTTGTAGATGGGTATTTCATTGCCACAGGCAGGTTTGCAGGCAACAAGGGAAAATGTGCTTCATATGGCAAAAATGGCAGAAAGTGAAGGGATTGATTCTCTTTGGGTATTTGAAAGGCTTCTTTGGCCAACCAATCCCCAAACTCCTTACGCAGCAACACCTGATGGAAGTCTTCCTGAAGAATACCAAATAATGCTAGATCCATTAGAGACACTGACATTTGTGGCTACAAATACCAATAAAATCTCACTTGGCACATCAGTTATTGATATGCTGTTTCATAACCCTGTGGTTTTAGCTAGGAGATTTGCTTCATTAGATATTTTTTCACAAGGAAGAAGCATTGCAGGATTTGGAATTGGCTGGTCCAAAGATGAATTCCAGGTTTCTAATGTGCCATTTAGCAAAAAGGGAAAGAGAGCGGATGAATATGTGAGGGTGTTAAAAAAGATATGGACCGAAGAAAATGTAGAGTTTAAAGGACAGTACTATAGCATACCGAAATCAAAGATAGGGCCAAAACCGGTACAAAAACCACATATCCCCATCTACCTTGGAGGTTTCAGTTCAAATACCATGAAAAGGATTGTTGAAAATGACTTAAATGGCTGGCTTGGTATTGTAGTAGGTGTGGCGCCTTTAGGTTATGTTGAAACCGTCATAAAGGATTTTAGAAATATAGCAGCCAAAGCAAATAAAAATTTAGACAGTTTTAAAATTGTTCTCCTAGCCTATACAGATCTTAAAGAAAGCTCTTTTACTTCGGATAATAAAGCAAATAGGCCCACTTTGACAGGAACTATTGATGAAATTGGTTTGGATATAAAGAAAATCAAGGATTTAGGAGTGGACCACATAGCATTTGGCTATAATTTTTTACCATTAGGCAAAGATGTTAATAAAATGATTAACCTTACAAAACAGTTCTCAGAATTTGCAAAATAGATACAATTGGATTTGTGAAGGATAAACAATAATCACTCATCATTCTTCCAATAAATTATTTTTTGCGGTTGTATCTTTATACAACACTGTCCAATTCCAACCTCCTTGTATTGAGGGTACTTTTCATAGAGCAATTTATGAATCGCTGTTAACAAGGATTCATTGTTGTCATAATTGTTGATATTCTCGTGTCCTTTCTCTTCCTTATTACCTATCAGATATGCCTTACCCTGAATCATCACAAAAACCAATTTACTCCAATCCTCATTATATTCATCTATAAGCAAGGCTACATTTGGATTGTGCTGTATGTTTCTAACTCTTTTTAACTTTTCAGCTGTTTGTGTTTTTCTTTTGTTATCCGGTGGTATGTAATAGTAGTGACGGTCAAACGCAAAAACTATTGGCACTATATGGGGATTGTTTTTATGGTCAATTGTAGAGAGACTGGCATCTCTGGCCATGTTAACTATTGTTTGAATAAAAGCGCCACTTAATTGCATACAATTGACTTTGACCTTTATGTTATTACAGTTTTTCCTCAATCGTTTTAGGCTCATGATAATAGCCCAAAAAGCGATCCCAATCTATACAGGGAAACATGAGTTATTATTTGATTTTTAACCTAATTTACGGGAGTACAATTGAATATGCTGGAAAATGCCTAAATTTGAAAAGTCCTAGATATTTTTTTTGGTATCAAAAAAATGGTTTTATTTAAAATTTTATTTGGCAATATGTTCTTCAACAGGCAAGAAGCGAGCAAGTTAATATCGTAGGTCACAGCAAAGGTGGTTTAGATGCAAGAGTATACCTTTATAGAGGTACAAATGATGTTGCACACCTAATTATGATTGGAACTCCAAATAATGGTTCACCTCAAGCAGAACTTTACATTGATGCAGAATGTTTGCCAGCTTCGGCAGACTTACGACCAAGGTCAATTGCAACTAGTGTAAATGGAAATCCATTACAAACTATTATACTATCAGCGGAAACTTCTTCCATAAATTCATAACTTTTTGGAATAATGTACTTTTGAATTTATTTGAAAACGCACATTTAATTGCATTTATTGTATGATATGGCTCTGTTCACTTAAGGATTCTAAAAGAGCATTTCCTAACTTTATCTGATGGTTAATGTGGTATATAGATTCATTTTCAAACCAAATCAATCT
>JACDHC010000118.1 GCA_013821245.1 Candidatus Nitrosopumilus sp. | reverse complement strand
ACCATGGAGTTTTTTGAAGAAATTGCAAAATTCAGGGCGGCAAGGGTAATCTATTCAAAAATTCTAAAAGAAAAATTTAACGCTCAAGATCCAAAATCACTTCATTTGAGGTTCCATGTCCAGACCAGCGGTGAATCGTTAACAGCTCAACAAGTTGACAATAATATTGTTCGTGTCACCACGGAGGCTTTAGCTGCTGTTTTGGGGGGTTGCCAATCATTACACACAAACTCACGTGATGAAGCCTTAGCTTTGCCAACTGAAGACTCAGTTAAAATCGCTCTTAGAACCCAACAAATAATTGCATCAGAGACAGGGGTTACAAAAACTGTTGATCCTCTTGCCGGTTCTTACTATATAGAATACTTGACTGAACAAATAATAGAAAAAGTAAATCTATATTTAGACAAAATCGAAAAAATGGGGGGATCATTAGCAGCTATTGAAAATAACTTTTTCCAAGAGGAGATAAGGAAAAATGCGTATGAGCTAAAAAAAGAAATTGACGAAAACAAAAGGGTTATTGTTGGGGTAAACAAATTTAAAGACAATAAGGATGTGGAGCCAAAACTAAATGTTATCGATCACCTTCTTGAAAAAAAACAAATAAATTCACTAAAAGAATTTAAAAAATCTAGAGATAACATAAAAGTCCAACACTCTATTTCTAATCTTGTTTCCTCGGCAGAAAAGCCGGATGTCAATTTGATGCCATTTATTATTTCTGCGGTAAAAAACAAAGTAACACTTGGCGAAATAAGTGACGGATTTAAAGAAATATTCGGTTTTTACTCACCCAAAATTTCTTTTTAAATATAACTTTTTATCCAATTTCAAAAAGTTTTATTGTGTTGAGATTGTTGCTTAATATTGCATTTAAAATTTTTTCACCAGCCTCTGATTTTTTATCTATCTTAAGTCTTGCTTTTTTCCCAATTAGATTGCTTAAAAGCAATTCATCATCTAAAAACAAACTGATTTTTTTCCCAATTAGGCCGTCATCGACTACAAAATAAATATGTGCTCCTGACTCAGTAACACTAAATTGCATTTCGTCCCCTATCGGTGGAGTTTTGGCTTCTACATCTATACTTATGCCCAATCTTTTTTCAATTTCTGAGATTGTGCTTCCACCTTTACCTATTATTTTAGGAATTACCTCTTTATTTACTGAAATTTTAACTCTGTCGTTCGAAATAATCTTTATTTCAGCTTGGGAATCAAACCTGTTTATTATTTCCTTTATTTTGGCTTCTGCTAACTTGTTAATTTTATTGTTGGAACTATCTGATTTTTTATCTATGTTTTCTAAAGGAATTATGACATTCTCTTCCCCATAGGAGTATATTTCATATTCCGTTTCCTTGGAAAAAAAATCCTTAATTTCTACTATGGGCCTTGCCAAATCCTGTTCTGTCATACCTGAGGGGACTTTTACGGTAAGGTCCAATTCATAGATTTTTTTGATTTTTCCTTCTAGTATAAAGATAACCGTATCTATAATATGGGGAATCATTCCCAGCTCGATTTTGCCAATAAACCTTTGAATTGCGTCTAATGCTTTACTCGCATGAATTACCCCTATCATTCCTATACCCGTCAACCTTAAATCTGCAAATAATTCAAAATCTTTAACCTTTCTCACTTCATCAAAAATAGTAAAATCAGGTCTAACTAATAGCAGGAGATCTGAAACTCTCTCATATCCGTTCTTAAACGAACCATACTGAACCACACTGTCTGGAACTTGTAAATCCCTGGGGGACTCCAATGTTTTTACCAATTTATTATTTAGTACATAGTGTTCAGCAATACTGCTGGCGAATGTACTTTTTCCAGAACCAGGTGGGCCGGCAATTAAAATTCCATCTGCCTCGTTTGATAGCCTATTTATCAAATCATCACCAAGATCATAATCACCCAGTGACAATTTTTTTATGGGCCTCACGGCTGTGATCTCAATTTTGTTTGATATAGGTTGCTGGGTAATCACAATCCTGAGATTCTTATACATTATAACATAACAACCTTCAAATGCGATTTCAATGTTAGACATCCTCTTATTATTTTTTACAGAAAACAAAAAATCTATTACCCTGGTTAAGATGGTTTTATCAAACTTCTCGTTTGAGATTTTTTCTAACACAAAATTACCGGGTGTTCCTTTTTTAGCTAAAGGCTCAATTCCTTCTATTAGATGTACACTCATTGTTTTCTCGTCAAAATAACTCTCAATGTCATACTCTTCCGAAATCTCTGTTTTTTTATGGACATTTGAGATTCCTGTAGCATCTGCAACAAGGTGCTGGACGTAGTCTGCCGTAAATAGGGTGGCGTTTTCATTCTTCGCTATGTCGTTGATTATTGAGTCTATTCTCCCATTCTTTGCTAGTTTTATCTCTGCAAGGCTTGGCTTTTCGCCCACGTAGTTAACACCAATTTTTTTCTCAATACTTTTTTCTCTGATTCTTTTTAACTCCAGCAATCCATCAGTACCATGCTCTTTTTGCTTGCAGGCTTGTGATTGTAATTCATCAATTACCGCTCTGGGAATTATGATTTCATAGTTTTCATTGATCTCGTTATTGTCGATTTTTTTACTTATCTCACCATCTATGATAATACTTGTGTCCAATACAATTTTTGTCTTCAAAGTGATCTATAGTTTCTTTATTAATTGAATTATTAAAAAAGGTTACTAGTTGAAAGATTCAAATGACTTTTTTTAATGTCTTTTGTTTTATTTGTGTGTTAAATATGGCAATAATAAATGGATTCTTGTAGTGTGTTAACAAGTTATATTATTGGGCTAAAAATAATAAGTTAATTTAGTTGAGTAAGTTAGAAATTAAAAACATATCCAAGATATTTTCACTAAATACCGACAAAGGCGAAAGAAATAAAGTTTTAGCTGTTAATAATGTAAATCTGTCAATTGAAGAAGGTCAATTTGTTTGCTTTGTCGGCCCGTCTGGATGTGGTAAATCCACACTTCTAAACATCATTGCTGGATTGGAAAAGCCCTCAAGTGGTGAACTAGTACTTAATGGGAGACCCGTTTTTGAAACAGGGCCAGACAGAATAATGGTATTTCAAGAAAATGCGTTGTTCCCTTGGTTAAGTGTGATTGATAACGTTGAATTTGGACTAAAGATGGTGGGGGTTGAAAAGGAAAAAAGGCAAAAAATCGCCATGCATTACCTTGATATGATGGATCTTGGCAAATTTGCTAAATCATACACATACCAACTATCTGGTGGCATGAAACAGAGGGTTGCCATATCGCGTGCTTTGTCTATGGATCCGGATGTTCTGTTAATGGATGAACCATTTGCTGCATTAGACTCTCAAACTCGTGATTTGTTATTAGTTGAGCTCCAACTGATATGGGCAAAAACTAGAAAAACAATAATTTTTGTGACCCACAATATATCTGAATCAATTTGCCTGGGAGACAAGGTAGTTGTTTTCACTAAAAGACCCGCATCAGTAAAGAAGGAGATAGTGATTGATTATCGAAGACCGCGCCTATCTGAGGACTCAAACCTATTTGAGTATGCAAGATTAGTTTTGGACGAATTAAAAACTGAAATCATTCAATCAAAAAAATAATTGACACTTTAAAACTTTCTCAATACTTCAACACCTTCATTGAAGTCATTAGGTGACGTAATCAGTACCTGGTCCGCAAATTCCCCAATCTTGTAAATGAATTCTAAAATGTTATTCTCGTACTCTTTCCAATCAAGTCCAATCATTTTTGCAGCGTTGGTGTTTTTTTTCGAGGGTACCATCACACATGGAATCAACTTTATGGCATGGGGTCCTAACAGCTTTTTTAAGTCTTTTACTTCTTGAAGTGAGTCGATTGATTGAGTTACCAAGCCATGGGGATTTGATTTGATTTTTTTTGTAAAGCCCCTGAAATCAGATATCCTGTTAGGTACTGATAAATACAGATTCATCATCTTATCGTATCCCAAAGAATTAAGTGTTGCAATGACCTCTGTGGGTTTTGAAAGTGATGCTTTTGAATTGGCATTAATGCTTATTTGAGGCTCATCACCCATAATAAACAATAAACCCTTTATTTTCAAAGATATTGACTGAGTTGCAAACTGAATTATCGAATTTATATTTCTGTCCCTTGTCCTAACACTACAACTTAGGTTTACATCTGCGTTGTCTGTGTTTTCCCTTATTAAAGCAGCTCCATGAATGCTGGAAATTCTGGGTATTCCTAGAACTGAATCCGTGATGTGTATATAGTTTGTAAAATTTGCGATTGTTCGAGTCCTTTTTAAAAACTTTTCAATTTCTTGGGACAACGCTTCCATATTGACGGCTGAATCGTAAAAAATCTTAGGTGGATTTAGTTCATAAATAATTTGCATCTTTAATTTTATAAGAAGGAGTTTATTATATCTAAAAAAGTTTTTTTAAATGTTTTACAAGTTATATCTTTAGTATTATTGATTTCTGAAAAACAATTCTATGAATTACTTTTAAACAATGAAAAATTAAAAATTCCCTCAGATAAGGATATCCTAGATCTGAACAGGGGAAAAATTCATGCCAGCGTATTGGTTATTATCCATTTTTCAGAAAAAATTCCATCAGTAATTTTAACCAAGCGCAGTCATTTTTTGAGTAATCATTCAGGAGAAATATCATTTCCGGGTGGGAAATTTTCTTCCAATGACAAATCAATTTTAGATACCGCTATTAGAGAGACATATGAGGAGATAGGGATTGTTGTAAATAAACAAAAAATCATTGGATGCCTCCAACCTACATACACTTATACTTCTAAAATTTTGATATATCCATTTGTTGCTTTATTTGAAAACATCCCGGATAGCCTTAAGCCAAACATAGAGGTCGAACAAATAATTAGCTTGCCTATTGAAAAGCTGATGAATTCTTTTTCGGAAGACAAATTCCATTCAACTAAAAAATGCATTATGTACGAATTTTTAATTGATGATTATTTCATTTGGGGTGCTACGGCACGGATATTAAAAAACCTGCTTGACATGATAACAAAATGATGTGTGATTATTATCCATATCCAAACTGATCCAATATTTGCATAAACTTTTTGTTGAACTCAAATGTGGATAAATCCCCACCAATGTCTTTTGTTTTTATGTTACTCATAAAGATTTTATCAACGGCTTTTTCGATTTTTATTGATTGGTCAATTAGGTCTTTATCATTATGTTTGTCTCCAAGCCATTCAAACATCATTTTCAGTGCCAAGATAAAGGATGTGGGGTTGGCTATATTTTTGCCTGCAATATCAAATGCGGCTCCATGGACTGGTTCAAACATTGCAAATTCATCTCCAATATTTGCAGCTGGAGCTAAACCTATGCTTCCGGTAATTTGTGCCGCCTCATCTGAAATTATATCTCCAAACAAATTTGTGGTTAAAATTATATCAAACCGATTAGGGTTCCTTACAAGATCCATGGAACACGCATCAACATACATTTCCTCTACATCTATATCGGGAAATTGTTTTGATATTTCTTTAGCCGTATCAATAAAAAGCCTGTCGCTTTTTCTTAAAACATTGGATTTGTGAACTATTGTTACCTTTTTATTTGCTCTATTACTAGCCAGTTTAAAACCATATTCCGAAATTTTTCTAGAAGCTTCTCTGCTTGTTTTTCTTAAAGAAATGACCGTGTCATCGTCGGAAAAAAACTCCCATCCTACATATAGATCCTCCGTGTTTTCTCTAACCGTTATCAAATCCACATTTTTTGATATGGATGGGATGTTGGGGTAGTTTTTTGATGGACGAATGTTCGCAAATAATTTAAAATACCTTCTTAAAACCAGAACAACATCTGCGGCAGATTCCCCCACGGGTGATTTCAAACAGGCTTGGGAGTCTTTTATAATGCTAAATGATTCTTCTGGCAAAGCTGAATTGAATTTTAATAGCGCATTATCTCCTGCTTCCACTTTTAGTATTTCGAATTTCAAAGAGGATGACTTATCGTGTATATTAACCAAAATTTTATTTATGCATTCGGAAAGCTCAGGCCCTATTCCATCGCCCACCAGCAATGAAATTCTATAGGTTGTCATTATGGTATAAGAAAAGAAATAACATTATCAAACGTTTCAATTTTCATTTTCAATCAAATTTTTTAACATGCTTGTATTTATTGCGTCAATCACAGCCTGTACTGATGTCACTACTATGTCTTTGCCAGATTTTCGTGATGATATTACATTGCCTTCCTTATCCTCAACTTTAACTGAAACTTCCGCAGAAGCGTCTGAGCCGCCTGTGATTGAGTCCAATTTGTATTCGCGTATCCTTATGCTGGCAATCTCATTGGCAATGGTTTGGATTGCTTTTAGAACCGCATCAACTGGCCCGACACCAGTTTCTGATGCAATAAAATCTTTGTCATGGATATTTAGCTTAACG
>JACDHC010000307.1 GCA_013821245.1 Candidatus Nitrosopumilus sp. | reverse complement strand
CGGCAGCAGCGGCATCAACAAGGGGCGGACAGGGCAGCACGACACTTTCCCTGACGGGCACCGGCACAGACCATCCGGCCGCAGAGGGACCAATCGACATGGGGTTTAAATCAAAAAGACAACCTGTTGGAAAGTTTCAGGGAATACAGGTGTGGGGCCCATACGACGCTCCCGGGCAACTGGGAATATGGGGCACCGATGTTTGTGTTGATTTTGACATTTGTATCTCCGACGGAGCTTGTATTGATGCGTGTCCCGTGAATGTTTATGAGTGGTTGGACACACCAGGCCACCCGGCATCCGAAAAGAAACCTTTTATGATAAGGGAAAAAGACTGCATATTTTGTTTGGCCTGCGAAAATGTTTGTCCGCCGCAGGCAATAAAGATATTTGTGAAATAGCATCTATACCAACAAACCTACACAAACCTTGGAATTTTTTTTATATTTGAATAAACTTTTAATTTTTAACTGGGTAACCTTTCTAATTGACAATATACAAAGAAAAATTCTCAATAGTTAAACCGATTGTATTGGGAATAGTTGGAGGGGGACAACTTGGCAAAATGTTGGCTATGGAAGCTAAACGTATGCATATTTCTGTTATTGTATTAGACCCCCTACCTGACTGTCCTGCATCCGTTATTGCAGATAAAGTAATAGTGGGCAACTTTTCAGATGAGCAAAAGATTTATGATCTATCAAAAGAAGCGGATATAATCACATATGAAATAGAACTTGCAAACACAACTGCTCTCAATAACTTGGTTAAGAACGGATTTCCTGTTCACCCATCTCCAGCAACATTGTATATAATTCAGAACAAATACCGTCAAAAAAAATTTTTAAAAGAAAATGGAATCAATGTTCCGAAATTTGATTTAATAACCTCTGAGAATCATTTACGGAATATTTGTTTGGAGTATGGTTTACCAATAATGTTAAAAGCTTGTGAAAATTCTTATGATGGCAGGGGAAATTATTTAATCAAAAATGAGGATCAAATAAAACCAGCCTTTACACATTTTAAGGGCAAACAATGCATGGTTGAGGAATTTATTAATTTTAAGCAGGAGATTTCAATTATGGTGGCAAGAAATCCATCTGGAGAGGTGTCTCCTTTTCCTGTTTCCGAAAATATCCATAAAGAGAATATATTGGATTTAACCATAGTACCCGCAAGGATTTCTAAAGATATAGAAACAAAGGCAAATATGCTTGCAATCAAGACAATCGAGTCTTTGAAAGGCTCTGGAATTTTTGGAATAGAGATGTTTGTTGATCAAAATGATAACGTTCTTATTAATGAAATAGCTCCAAGGCCACATAATTCCGGACATTATACCATAGAAGCCTGTTCTGTGTCTCAATTCGAACAGCATATTAGAGCAATAATGGACTATCCATTGCCACAACCATTTTTACTTTCCAATGCAGTTATGATCAATCTGCTTGGACCGGATAAAATAAAAGGAGAGTATGAGATATTCGGAATTGGTGAATTATTTTCTTTAGAGGGCATTAAAATACATATTTATGGCAAAAAAGTAACAAATCACCATCGAAAATTGGGACACATAACTGCCCTTCTCAAAAACAACAATCCCATTGAAGTATCGAATAAAATTAAGCAGCTTATCAAAATAAAGGAAGTTAAAGTCAGATAAAAAAACGCATTAAGCTGCTATAATATATATATACATAATCAAAGAAATGACGGTTATAGCCACAAAAAATGCCAATACAACTAATGGGATCAACAAACCTTCTATTGTCAATTTTATTGATGAAAAAACACAAAATGAAAATTTACCAGTTATTAGTATCATTATGGGCAGTGATTCCGACCTTGGTATTATGAGGGAAGCATCACAAATCCTAAATGATTTTGGAGTGCCCCATGAAATCAAAATTGTATCGGCCCATAGAACTCCTACGCATATGTATGATTTTGCTGAAAACGCCGAATTACGAGGAATAAAGGTAATAATCGCTGGTGCAGGTGGAGCGGCACACTTACCCGGCATGGTTGCTTCATTGACATCGATACCGGTGATAGGAGTACCAATTAAATCGTTATCTTCAATAAACGGAATAGATTCCCTTTTATCTATCGTTCAAATGCCACCAGGGGTACCTGTCGCAACCATGGCCATTAATGGTGCAAAAAATGCCGGTATTTTTGCCTGTTCTATT
>JACDHC010000306.1 GCA_013821245.1 Candidatus Nitrosopumilus sp. | reverse complement strand
AAAACCCAAACAACAATAAATCTAAAAGATAGCGATTTTAAAAACCCAAAGATAAACCTGAGCAAATAAATAATTATAACGAATGCATCAATAGGATTACCCCCAACTTTGGTATGGGATTTGGAAATAATTATTAGAAATGGCTTATACTTATTCTTTTAAAAAGGTTGAATAATCAAAGACGAGCAAAAAAGAGAGAAAGAAAGGGAATGTAATCTATCTCTGCCATATGGGATAATGAAGGCATATAAATATAAATTGGTTTTACACATCAATTTTATTTCTTAAAAAAGCAGTACTTCAAAGAATTTCTTTCCTGTTCTTTTTATACAAATTGTAAAATTACCAATATAATCATGTTGATTGCGATTTTATTTTAATAAAAAAATTGATCATGTGTGGCTATAGATAAGCCTGACAAAAAACACCAACTTTTGTTCTTTCTGAAGGCGGCATACTAAAGTATTTAAGATATTGTTATTTGCCATAAAAAATGAGATTGACGACCTAGACCTAGACCTAGACCTAGATGTATGACACAGACAACAAACCAAAAAGGATATACTAATTACCTTGACTCCCATAACGCATGATCAGTCAAAATATTGTTAAAGGGAAAACGCATAGTCATTCTTGGAGCAGGATTTGGTGGATTAGCCTGCGCAAACCTGTTGCGAGAGAGCCTTTCATTTGAGCATAAAATTACAGTTATTGATAGGAAAGACTACTTTTTAATGGGTTTTGTAAACCTCTGGATACTAAATGGAAAAAGAACACTTGAAGACTCTAAAATTTCCCTAAGCAATCTAAATGGTAAAGGGATATCATTTTTACAGGATGAAATAATATCTATAAATCCCTCAGAGAAGATAGTTACAACCTCAAGCCAAAAACATGGAATTGGATATGATTATTTAGTAATTGCATTGGGAGCAGAGTATGCCCCAGGTAAGATCGAGGGTTTTGAAAAATACGGCGGGTTCAATCTCTATGACGTTGAGCATATGCCACAACTAAGAAAGGAAATTCTTGCAATGGAGCGAGGAAAGATAGCGATATGTGTAACAGGCTTTCCCTATAAATGTCCTCCCGCACCATACGAGGCATCTTTGATTATAAATGATATTTTGGTAAAAAACAGGACCAGAGGCAGTATTGATATTGATGTGTATTGCCCTGCCCCAATCCCATTACCCGTTGCAGGACCAAATGTAAACCAAGATGTGAATGATCTGCTTGACAAAAACCATATTGGTTTTCATCCCTCACATAAACTAAAAGATGTACTGAATAGAGATTTGCTAGAATTTGAGTATGCAGATAATAGTAAAGAATATGCAAACTATAATCTGTTGATAGCTATTCCACCCCATATTCCGCCTTTGGTAACAAAGCATTCTGGTTTTATCAAGTATGGCCAAAATTGGATGGATACTGATAAGTTTACCCTAAAAACAGAATATGAAAATGTTTTTGCAATAGGTGACATTACGGAAATCAAAGTTAATCATAAGGTGTCTATTCCAAAAGCAGGTATATTTGCTGAGGGCCAGGCAAAGGTAGTTTCACAGCAAATTGTAGACCACATTAATAATAAAACATCCAATTCAAAATTTGATGGGAAGGGGTTTTGCTTTATGGAAACAGGGGAAAGTAAAGCCGGATATATAGACACAGATTTTTACAATACAGAAGGCCCAGCAACAATTCTTAGCCCCCCTTCTGAAGAATCATACAGAAAGAAGATTGATTTTGAAAAAAACAGAATCAAAGATTGGTTGTTATCCTACCCATAGAAAAGATGGAGTTTATGCTTTTTGTTTATAGTCACAACCTAAAGATACTATGACGCTAGGGTCTGTAAGGCTGCAAAGATGGCTGCGGCGTAATAGGCAATCGAATAACGAAATATTTACTGATTCTTTTTGCTTTCGGTTTCATCCATAGTTGACTCACCGCTACTATCTTCGATTGCACCCGGAATAATGTCTTTTGTTAATTCATCAGGTATTTTTTTTCTATATCTTTTGGATAAATCTTTAGGTTTGTATACCGCACCCATTACAATGTTCTATCAAGCGCAAATAATAAAGTTGATCCAACACTCATTATTTGAATGATCTACAATTACGTTTTATTTGTATATGCTTGTCTATTATATTTTCCTTATACACTATAATACTGGATTTAACCTGCTG
>JACDHC010000305.1 GCA_013821245.1 Candidatus Nitrosopumilus sp. | reverse complement strand
GTTAGGAAGTGTAATAGGAGCGCTTCGAAATATGACGTATAATTATATGACAGTAAGAATGAAAGTCGAAATAATAAATAAAGTAATATATCCAGCAGTGGCATACAGGCTGATAATTGCGCCTGTGGATATGGAATTTATCAGACGTATAGAACAATACGTCACAAATGTCATATATAGAAAATTAAATCTAAACCCAATCAGAAATTCAATAAAACACATACAAGCACCGGCATATCTGTTAGGATACGGGCTTGTTGATCTAAAAACATTATACATGCGGGTAGTAGTAGGCACATGGATAGAAACAGGTCTTAATGGAATAGATGAAACAACGCGACTTACATGCGAAGAGGCAATGAAAACAAACACAAGGCTGGCACAAAGCGTACGAAAATTCGCAAAAGAATTAGGAATTGAAATTATAAACACTCCATCCATCTCTCTCAGACACTCGACACTCCAAGTCCTAAATTACGAAACATCAAATATGTTGAGTAAATTTGGCATACACACCCTTAATCAATTATTCTATTTTGACAAAAATGAAAAAATAATAAAACTAAGAGAAATAAGAAATATAGAAGTGACAGAAAATATTGCCAACTTCCCGGTGAGTGGAAGAAAATTTGTGATTCTAAAAGAAAGAATCGAAAAACACATGCGAACAAGTAATTTGAGTGAAAAAATTCACGAAAACTTACAAAAGGAAAGAAAAAGAATAACTTGGGGAGAAAATATTGTAAGGAAAGACGAATACGCACTTATATATATTGATGCGGCACTTGTCAGCAACCAAGTGGGAGTTGGTATATCGTGGTGCGAAGCCAGGGGGAGCACCATCGTATGGACAAAATTACGAATCAAACCAAGAGGAGCACGCAAGGTTGATGAAGGAGATCTAATCGGCGTCATAGTAATACTACAGGAAACACCCCTCAAAGAAAAAATCGCAATTGTAAGTGATAATGAACAAATGGTAAAAGTGACCAAAGAAATAATCGATAGCGTACATTTAAAAATCCCAATTGAAGATACACAATTATGGAGGAGAAAAGAATTGAAAATATTAATAACAACAATACATAAACTTATATCGAGTCGAAATAGTAACACCGTTGAAATATTTCACATATCTCGAAATGCATACAAATACCAAAAATGTGAAGAAAAATCTTTACCGGAAAATATGAAAAAATATCTAAAAGAATGGAAGATTACCAAACAACTATTCAACTCGATTGGCCAAGGAAATCGATTCGCGCACAAATCAGCGAGACGGGCAGTAAATGTAGATAGTGAAATTATAGACTTAAATTATTATCAAGCTGGAAAATATAACGCATGGAGCGTAATTAACAAGGCAATAATAATTAATAACATAAAAACCTATCTTAGCATTAGCAGTAAGGAAAAATGGGAACAAAATTATTTAAAAAACAAACCAAAATTAAACAATGCAGGTGAACAAAAGGTGTTTGCAAAAATAATGTCAAGTAACGATCCAATGTTAGCACCACTCCAAAATTTTATCTGGAAAGCACATCATCAAAAATTATTAACTGAAAGTTATACAACAAGAATTAATGCGTCGCTTGGCAAGAAAAGACAAATGATTTCCCCTAGTGGGGTGCGCTCGCGATTAAAAGTAAGAGACAAGTTGACAGGAGGCCAAGGAGTGATCCTATGCTTTCATTCAGTTGTGCCAGACACAAGTTGGGGCACATCAAGAACAAATACAAACCCCAATTGCATCCTGTGTAATAAGGAAGAAAATTTAGAGACACACATTCATTGGCGGACATGTCCTGAGAACAAACACGAAGAAGACCTAGATAAACAAATCAAAGATATAATAATGTTCTATTTCTATTTAACAAAGGAAACAATTGAACAAAAAATTCGAAGTACTGTACCGCAACTTGAGATTGCGCCCTACTTAATATATAATATGCAATTAAAGATCAAAAATAAGCTAACAAAAATACCAGAGAACATACCACATCGAGATGAAATCTCAATGAACTGGTGCTCTAACACACAAAAACCCACCGACATCGCAAACAGACAAAAATCAGAGGAACTGCAAATATGGGAAGATTGGCAAAAAATAATTCGAGAATACAACTTTAGAGGGATGGGAGAGGTGGGAGAATGCCCACCTGGGCTGCGAATTGCCCTTCGCGGTCTCGGACTGCGGCGTGAATG
>JACDHC010000117.1 GCA_013821245.1 Candidatus Nitrosopumilus sp. | reverse complement strand
TTATGGTGACTTTTTAGAAAAGATTAGGGAATACATACCTAACGCAGAAGGTATTGAAAAAAGCGCAGAAATATTTTACAGCATAGGAAAAGTTAAGCCCAATTATATAAAAATTGCTGACGCATATAACGGTATTGATAAAGAATATGACATAATATTTGTTGGATGGATGGAACCAGGTGTTGACTACAGGGACCAAATATCAAAATCTGCAAAATGTATAATTACAACTTTGGATCAAGGCGGACAATGTGGAATATATGGAGGTTGCGAGTTTGATGGTCACAGATTTGACAAGATAGCAAGCTGGACTACCCCATCATGGATTGACGTAAATACTGAGTTAATGAATAAATATTATACAAACAGCATAAAGACCGAAAAGTTTCAAGAATTGAGACATCTTAGAGGTGCCCATAATTTGTGGTATGTTTACTGCAAGCCAGAATGGAAAAACACACTAAAATCAACTTTAGAAGAATTGAAAAAGAAAAATACAGACACGAAGAAATACAGACACGAAGAAATATTAGACGAATGTGGTTTTGCTTTTGATGAGTCCCTTCCGCTAAATCCGGGCTGTTGTTTATGGGAAATAATAATTGAAGAATAAAAATGCCACCACAAATTAACGATATCCATAAAGCATGGGATGCACTAAATAAATTTAGAAAATATACCATTTCACCAGATCATGAAAGATTTATTTTTCCATTTCTTTGCGGTTCATACTTTACCTACAGAAAAATTGATGTCATAAGAATATTCGCAATAGCCAAAACAATATCAGAAAATCCAACATATTTAGATGTAGGATGCGGTTATGGTGACTTTTTAGAAAAGATTAGGGAATACATACCTAACGCAGAAGGTATTGAAAAAAGCGCAGAAATATTTTACAGCATAGGAAAAGTTAAGCCCAATTATATAAAAATTGCTGACGCATATTACGGTATTGAAAAAGAATATGACATAATATTTGTTGGATGGATGGAACCAGGTGTTGACTACAGGGACCAAATATCAAAATCTGCAAAATGTATAATTACAACTTTGGATCAAGGGTTAAGCCTCGCTGCAGAATTTGATGGTCACGGATTTGACAAGATAGCAAGCTGGACTACCCCATCATGGGAGGATATCAATATCGAAATAACAAATAGGTATTATTCTAAAATACCAAATGAACTAATTCAAAAACTTGTGAACCTAAGAGGTGCCCATAATTTGTGGTATGTTTACTGCAAGCCAGAATGGAGAAAAAAAATAAAGAATGCTTTGAAACTGTGTCTAGCAGAAGAATTTAGAAAAAAAAACCATGAAGAATATGAATTTGAAACCGTATTAGATAATACGGGTTACAGATATTTTGAAATGCTTAAGAATCCGTTTGCAAAACACAAACTATGGGATCTTGTTTTTGATATCGACACAAAGACTTAATATAATAAATATTTAATAAATTTTTGTTGAAAGTAACAACATTAGGAGCTGCAAAAGAAGTGGGCAGGTCTGCTTTTTTAGTTAATTCAAATAACACCAATATTTTACTTGATTACGGAGTTCTGTTAAAAAGAGAGCCCATTTTTCCCATACACGTAAAACCAAAAGAAATTGATGCAGTTGTGATAACTCATGCGCATTTAGATCATTCCGGGTTTGTTCCCTTTCTTTTTTTAAATACAGACTCCAAAGTTAAAGCTTTAGCAACGTTACCAACTTTTGAATTATCACAATTATTAATTCAGGATATGATAAAAATATCAGGATTTTACCTTCCATTTGAATACCCAGATTTAATGAATATGCTAAATCATTCAACAAATTTGGAATACAGAACAAAATTTGGTATAAGGGATATAGACATAACATTATTTGAATCAGGACATGTACTTGGAGGTTCAACAGTCATTGTAGAAGGAGAGGGAAAAAGAATTTTCTATACAGGAGACATCAATACAAGAGGGTCAAAAGTCTTGCGACCAGCTGATTTGGATGTTGGAGAAATTGATTTGCTAATAATTGAAAGTACATATTCTCAAGCAGAGCAGGTTCCCAGAGACCAATCCGAAAAAGAATTAGTAAAATTTGCTCGGGAGGTTGTTGAAAGAAAAGGAATATTATTTATACCCGCATTTTCAGTAGAACGGGCCCAAGAGATTGCATGTGTACTCAAAGCATATAATTTTCCATACAAGATTGCGATGGATGGAATGGCTTTAAAGGCAAATCAAATTATGCTCAAACACCCCAAGTTTTTAAGAGAACCCGAGGTTTTTAAAAAATCAATCGAGGAGGTACAAAACATTACAAGTTGGGATAGGCGAAAAAAAGTCATCAAAGAACCTGGAGTCATAATTTCTCCTGCTGGCATGTTAGTTGGTGGTTCCGGAGTATTTTATTTACAGGAATTATCCAAAAATGAACTCAATGGCATTGCATTGGTCTCGTATCAAGGCGAAGGAACACCCGGAAGATTGTTACTTGATAAAGGGCAAGTTACATTTGGCGGAAAGTCGATAAAATGTTTAGCAGAAATAACCAAGTTCGAGTTTTCGGGACACAACAGTAGAAAAGAACTGTTTGAGATATTAAACAAAGTAAAAGGAAATCCAAGTGTTTTAACTATCCATGGAGACAATATTGCATGTACTAAATTTGCAGAAGAAATTAGTGAAAAATACGGTTTCAAAGCTCATGCTCCCGACCCTGCCGAAGTCACTACGGTCTAACAATATATGCGATAATTAATAGATAAAAATAATAGTCAATCAATTTTAATATTTGATTGGATAGCATACAGGATATTAATATTGATTTAAGTATAAACAGTGGTCAATATTTTTTATGGGAAAAGATGAAAAAGTCATGGTATGGGATTTATGGAGAAACCATATTAAAAATTACTGATAAAACAAACGAAAGAAATGATGAAACAGTTTATGAATATGACTCATATCCAGAATATAACGATTGGCAGAAACATATTTTTAGGCAAGATGATAACTATGATGAAATAATTTATGAGATCTCTCAGAATGAAAAAATCAGAAAAATAGTTCAAAAATATCCAGGGCTAAGGATACTAAGACAAAAACCAATTCAATGCATATTTTCCTTTTTATGTTCAAGCAATAACAATATCCCCAGAATTCGTTTTATTTTAAGAAATCTATCAAGAAAATTTGGAAGAAAAATAGTTTTTGACGATATGGATTTCTATACCTTTCCAAGCCTAACATCACTATATAATGCATCAATTCAAGATCTTTTGTCTTGCGGTCTCGGGTATCGAGCCAGGTTTGTGTCAAACACAGCAAAATACATTTCAAACAAACAATTAAGTATGGAATATTTAAAAAAAATTGACTATAATTATGCAAAAGAGGAATTACTAAAGTTAGACGGGGTTGGCGAAAAAATTGCAGACTGCATACTTTTGTTTTCACTGGATAAATTAGAAGCATTTCCAATAGATGTTTGGATTTTAAAATTTTTGTGTCAAAACATAGAGCAAATTACAAAAACCGAAGTAAAAATGAATTCCAAGATAACATCTAACCAATATAAAAAAATATCCAAAGAAATTCGGGACCATTATGGCAGATATTCAGGCTATGTTCAACAATACGTATATTATAATATTAGGGAAGAAAACGGCAGAAAATGGTAGAAATGAAATTGATTAAACCTATCTGCTTTTTTTCTTGGTGTTATCAGTTTTTTTCTTGGTGTTATCAGTTTTTTTCTTGGTGTTATCAGTTTTTGAAATTGTGTTTTTTGACTGGGGTTTAGGCATGGTATTTTTTTCAATTTTTGCTAATTTTTTGTTAACTTCTTTGACTTCAGCCTGGATTTGCTTGGTCAACATGGATTGTTTTTCTACATTCTTAAGGCTTCTCTGTAAAACTTGAACAGTTTGTTGAATTCTCTGAACCTCTTTGAAAGACTTGTCAAGTGATTTGTTAATATTAGTTAGATCAACATCTTTAACATTAGGACTTTTTTTTGCTGGATTTTTTTTATTTGTTTTAGAAACCACTTCTTCATCTTCCTCTAGCTCTTCTTCTTCATCTTCATCTTCCTCTAGCTCTTCTTCTTCATCTTCATCTTCCTCTAGCTCTTCTTCTTCATCTTCATCTTCCTCTAACTCTTCTTCTTCATCTTCTTTTTCACTATCTTCAACTAATTTTTTATCATCTTCTTTTTCACTATCTTCAACTAATTTTTTATCATCTTCTTTTTCACTATCTTCAACTAATTTTTTAGATGTTATATAATCATGTTCTAAATGCATTTTATTTTTATCTACAACATCTTTATTGTGTATAAGGATGGGAAAAGATTGGAGTTCCATTGACATATCTTATATTTTGAAATAAAAACTCTAATTATTAAAAGTGATCTATAAAAAATTAACAAAAATTGAAAAAATGTTAATTTTCTATTTTTAACCCGTTTGTGAAGTCCTTATAGATATACAATGCTTCATCTTTATCTTTTGCACCTACTATTGTTGCAGCACCGCTTGTTAGAAAGCTTACAAGTAATTTGTTTTGATTTGAAAAGGTTATACCCAAATTACCTCTAGATGTTATTCTATAACCATGAGATTCAGCATTTTTTAAAATGTTTGATAAGTTGACATCGTTTTTGATTTGCGCAGGAGTAACAGTATATGTTCTTTTTCCTCGGTCTCGCCCACATAGCTCCTCCACCATTAATGGCGGAGCTTGAATAGTCTTTTTAATTACATTTCTTCCGCATGAAATACATTCATCGTGCCTATACATTTGAATTTTATCAAAAACCAAATCATTAAGATCTATATAGAGTAGTTTGTTTACTAATGATGGTTGCTGACCAACAACAATTTTAATGGCTTCAGAAACCTGAACTCCAGCTACAAGATAAAGAATAGATGGATGTACCCCCTCAGTACTGCATGTAGGCATTTCGTCTTCAGATAATTCAGGAAAAATACACCTAAGGCAAGCACTTTCATAGGGTAAGATGGTACATACAGAACCAACCATTCCAAGAGCACCCCCGTATATAAAAGGGATTCGGAGTTTTAAACAGGCATCATTTAAAGCATATCTTGCATCAATGCTATCCAAAGCATCAATAACAATATTGCAATCTCGAATTATATCCTCAGCTGTGAATGGAGTAACCGAAATAGGGATGGCCTCTATATCTACATCAGGATTCATTTTTTGTAAACGTTCCAGTGCTGCTTCAACTTTAACCTTACCAACATCCAAGTCAGTATACAAATGTTGTCTATGTAAGTTAGAAATTTCTACTACATCTCTATCAACTAACCTAATTTTTCCTATACCCATTCCAACTAATTGTGTAACTACCGGATTTCCAATTCCGCCAGCACCTACAACGCATATTCTTACATCTTTGAGTTTCTCCATCCCAACATAACCAATTTCTTCAAGCATAATTTGTCTTGAATAGCGTATCATATCTTTGCTAGACATTTCCGCACCCCCGGCAACAGCAGGTAATATATAAACTGAATCACCATCAGTTAGGGCCGAATTCATTCCTGTGTTGTTAAATCGAATATTCTTTCCATTGATATAAATATTGATTAGTGCCCTGGGTTTGCCATTAAGGTCTATAACTCTACGTTTAAAGTCATCACCTAACATATTAGAGGCGATATTGAATGCTTCGTCTAAAGTTGATGCATCAATGGATAATTTTTTTTCTCCAGCACCTTTATTTAAAACAGAAGGAATTACAAATTCTACTGTAGCCAATTTATAAATTACACACCATTTTTAGATTTATATCCGTTTGTTCAATGCATCATTGCAGAAACCAATTGTATGTTAGGTTTAACTGGGTTGAGAGTGGGAAGAAGATCAAGAATAGACTCTGTGGTCTTAAGCCCGTTACCAGTAACATAACAAACGATTTTTTCATCTTTATCAATTTTGTTGTCTTCAATAAGCTTTTTTAACACACCTACAGACACACCGCCAGCAGGCTCGGTAAAAATACCCTCGGTTTTTGCAAGTAAAAGTATAGCACGTTTTATTTCATCATTTGAAACCTCTTCTCCAATTCCATTGAATTGTCTAAGACGTTTTAACACATAAGGTCCGTCACCAGGGTCCCCTATTGCAAGACTCTTTGCAATGGTATCAGGCCTCTCTACCGGAACAACTTCATTTGATTTATTTTTATAGGCATCAACGATTGGTGCGCATCCATGAGGCTGGGCAGCTATTATTCTTAAATTAGAAATATCAGAAATTATTCCCAATTCCATTATTTCTTCAAATCCTTTACAAATAGAATTCAACATAGCTCCGCTACCAACCGGAATAACCAACACATCAGGAACTGTCCAGTTTAACTGTTCCAACACCTCAAAAGCTAAAGTTTTAGAACCCTCTACATAATACGGTCTCATATTTATATTAACTATACCATAACCATTAGAATCACCTATTACAGAGGCTAACCTATTAGCATCATCATATGTGCCATCAACTGCTATAAATTTCGCACCATATGATAAGGCTTGAGCTATT
>JACDHC010000304.1 GCA_013821245.1 Candidatus Nitrosopumilus sp. | reverse complement strand
ATTGCTTTTTCAAAAAAATACAAAAAAACGTGTCAAGAACTATTTTACTTTTTTACGAAAAATCACTTTTCTCAAATTTCATCACCACGAACCGACCCGCAGGGGAGAATTGTGGTGAATGGTTACGATTTTTCTTTTATATACCAAAATAAATTTGGAGGATCGCATAATATTTAAATGGTTTGTACTGGCGAATGTATTTTTGTTTATCAATGACTTGACTTTTTATCTCACAGTTTACTATCCCAAAAACCATATTTTATCTAATATATTTTTAACTTTTGCTTTAGGCTACACACCTTATATTATTTGGATTTCATCGATTATTATTTTTTTATCAAAAATCTTTATTAGGGATATATTTAACCTGTTTCATTTTGCAAAAGCCTTGCCTTTTTTCATCCTCCTTAATCTCATCATCACTTTTTTATTTTTTTCTTCCATTAACTATGAGTTTCATTATTATTCTTGGGAAAATATCTCTCATATTATAAGTTTTATGAGCGAGTTTATAATTTTTGATTTCGCTCTCTTATGCTTAATATATTCAGAAAATAAAGGACTTTCTCTATCTTTATTTGGCCTTATTACGCTTATTTCCGGAGATTTTTTTGTTAACTATTCCTTTCTCTCACAAACCAAAATTTTGCTGAATTATGGTGAATTATTATGGTTTTTAGGTTTAATTTTTATTTGGTTTGGTATCCATTTTATCCATCAAAATAAAAATTATTCAATGAAAACTTGGTTTAGTAAAACCAATACGATCAAAAATAGATTGGCTTTTTGGTCTTTTGGAACTTCAATTTTTAGTTTTTTATTGTTCTTTATGATGGCCTATTTCTTTTCTGCAGTTGATAAACAATTGCTTTTAGGTTTGCCTCTTTTTGTAATGATGTATTCAGTGATTGTGGTAACTTTATCTATTTATATGGGGAGACGTTTTGAGTCCCCTTTTAAAAAACTTACTGCCAATGTCCAAGCATTGATGTTAAAAAATGATAAAAGTGCCATTGATGATAACTTTTCGACCCAAGAGTTTATTTTTTTGCAAGAATTTATTGTCAATGCCTTTGAAGTTAAACAACAAAAAGATCGAGTTCAACAATCTTTACTCAACTTAACAGCGCAAGTAGTCCATGATATACGATCACCACTAGCAGCAATAAACACAGCACTCTCTGATGTAAAATCAGTTCCTGAAGATAAACGCATTATGATTAGGAATGCAGCCAATAGAATTAATGATATTGCGAATAATCTCCTCCTACAGTCTAAAAATGATTTTTTTAACTCACAGAACAGCAATTCGGAGAGCAGCGATTCTGCTGAACTAATATTTGTAGTCTTAGATAATATAGTTGCAGAAAAGCGATATGAACATTATAAAACTAACGTCACCTTATTAACAATAGTATTGAAGCACTTAATTCTAATGGATTTATTGAAATCACCCTAAAATGCAATTCTACTCATGTTGAAATAATTATTGAAGACAATGGCTGTGGTATTCCGGCTGATATTCTGCCGAAAGTTAGAAATCAAGGATTTAGCTTCAATAAAATGAATGGTGCTGGTCTTGGTTTATCCTATGCGAACCAATATTTGGAGCAAATTAACGGTAAAATGCACATCCATTCAGAGGAAAATATTGGTACAAAAATTACAATGGAATTAATTCGATCTAAACATCCTGCTTGGTTTTGCGAGACAATGAGTATTAACCAAGGCTCCATAGTTGTTGTCTTAGATGACGATGTTTCTATCCACGACGTCTGGAATGATAGATTTTCATCTATTAGCAACACTCAAATAACTCATTGTTATGACGTATCAGAATTATTTCTTTTTAAAACAGCACCCGGAATACCAATTCTCTATTTGATTGATTATGAACTCATTACAGACAAAGAAAATGGTTTAGACGTCATAGAGAAGCTTAAAATTAATGATAAAGCTATTTTAGTTACTAGCTGTTTTGAAGATGCTGCTGTACGAAAGCGCTGCGAAAATATAGGCGTTAAAATTATACCAAAGCCTTATGCTCCCTATATTAAAATCATTCAAAAGCCATATACCGAGCATAGTTCTAACTTGGTTTTTATCGATGACGATGAAATGATGCGAACCATTTGGCTCTTTGCTGCTGAAGAGGCTGGGATTACTATTTCAACCTATGCCTCATTTGAGGAGTTCTTAAAAGAGATATCTTATTACAATAAGA
>JACDHC010000116.1 GCA_013821245.1 Candidatus Nitrosopumilus sp. | reverse complement strand
GAAATTGAGGATGGCGTTACTTCTAATTGTTTGCTGGGCCTTTTTGGGACCCCCATTATAACTAGAAACTTAAACATACTTAACTCATTATATGAAATTGAAAAAATATTGATTCCAGCAGAGTTAAAGTTTTTGGCACCGATTATTAGCTCTTCATTTAAATTTGCAACAGAGGAAATCGATAGGCTGATTCATAAAAAACTTGTAAATACAAATTCGGTTTGTGATGATTCTAATGAGGGTGTTTCTGTAAATTCCCATTCTGGATGTAAAAATAGTTTAAATAAAAACACTATTAACCTAAATAAAAAGATATTAGATCTTAATGAAAATACTTTATTTTTACCATGTGATGTTATACTTGAAAGCAATTCCTCGGTAAAGAAATTAAAGTTCCAAAGGTTCCTTCATCCATGGAATTTTTTAGAGATGATTAACAACCTGCTGAAAAGCGAAATAAAAAGAACCGTTATTTCAAATAGATCACAGATTGCAAAGTCCGCCATAATAGATGGCCCGTGTGTTATTGACGATGGTGTTGTAATAGATGACTTTGTGAAAATAAAAGGTCCTGCATATATTGGAAAAGGAAGCTTTATAGGAATGGGTTCTCTTGTAAGGAATAGCGTACTTGAACATAATACTAATGTTGGGTTTAATTGTGAAATTGGAAAATCCTATTTCGCAGGTAATGCAAAAATATCTCATCATAATGTCATTTTGGATAGTTTAATTGGAAAAAACGTCTGGTTTGGCGGATACTCTGGGACTGCAAATGTTTTATTAACACGCAATAATGTTCAATATGTCATAGATGGAAAACTGGAGGACACGGGAAAAAATCATTTTGGGGCCGTGGTCTCTAACAATAGTTCGATAGGTGCATCAGTAATAATATTGCCTGGTAGGAAAATACCCCCAAATTCCATGATTCCTGCAGGAACTATTTACAAAAAATAAAAAAAACCATTTGTTTATTGTAATTATAAGTAGAGGGTTTTGTAATCCACAAAAAATTAATGCTATCGCATTAACCAAGGAACTACAAATGCCAACGCTACAATTACAATCATACTGTATGTAAGAATCTTTGAGGTGTGCCTTAGAATACCTTTTCTTTTTTCCGTTTTCTTGTTGATTATGGCGTTATATAGTTGACCTCCGTCTAATGGTCCTATTGGCAACGCATTAAATATTGCAACATTAAAGTTGATAAACCATAACCAAAAAAGCAGGTTTGCAGGTATTGAAAAAAAAGATCCGAATATGGGGGATGAATATTTTTCTTGCATCATTGATGAAAATGGAATAACTCCCTGTGCCATTGTCGGAGGTGCTAGTAATGCAAGGGGGTTTGAAACAAATAATGAATTATATCTGTCCAATACTTTTTTTGGATCAGAAACTTCGGTAACTGTAACGCCCAATATCCCCTTACCGGGTTCCCTTACGTTTGGCAATGTGGCTTGTTTGACGACTTTTTCCCCGTTCTCATTTAACCACGTAACAGACACAGTTTTGCCTAAATTGCCACCCAAATTTTCATTCAAGTCTGCTGGGTTTCTAATTTCGTTATTCTGAATTTGCTGAATAGTTGAACCCTTCGTTAATCCTAAAGATTCTGCTAGTGAGTTTGGGTTTATAGTTGTAACCGACACCCCAAAAATATTTGGATTTATTGGCTGGGATATAGTTAAGCTAGATGTTATCAAAAACATTAAAAATAATGATACACCTGCTAAAATTATATTGCTCATAGGGCCTGCAGTCATAATAGAGCTTTTTTGTTTTATGGATATCTTATCAAGTTCATCTCTTTCAATATTAACAAATGCACCAATGGGTAGACCTAAAAACAGTACAATTCCTGTGGATTCAACCTTGACCCCATATACTCGGGCAACTATTCCATGCCCCGCCTCATGAACTATTATTGTTAGTACCAAAGCTATCCATCCTTCAGCGATTGGCAGATAAGGGTTTAATCCCGGTATCAGCAAGTTAGACTGTGGTCCTATACCTCTTGCACCTTCTCGAACAATCTCACTTGTAAAAAGTGTAATGATTGCACCTAATATCAAAAACAAGGCTAGACCGGTTATAAGGGGCATCAAATATGTAGTAAATTTGGCATAAAATTTTGCTGCCCTTGTACGTGCAATGTTATCAAAAAATTTTAAACCAAATGGAGTATGAATTAATATTAATGGTAATTTTACATCAAATTTAATTTTCGATTCTTGTTGCAATCAAATAATATTAAAGTTAATTATTATTTAAATTGATCATATTTTAGGCACAACACTGTATAAATCAATACCCGATACTAATTATTCATTTGAAATATTTACATGGTATTAGGGAAAAAATACCGTATATGGCATTTGCAATATATAGATTTGAATTTGTTTGTATGTTTTTTTCCGATACCTCTGTTAAATGAGTATTAGCATCGACTATAGCAAATATTAAACCATATCAAGATAGTTTTGAACCGTAAAGATTATTTCCATGCCCTTATAAAAAAACAATGTGCAATGCTTAATTCCACACTATTCAGTTACTATTTTATAAAATAATTAAAACAAATTCATTGATTACAACAATTACAATAACATTAACAACAATAATATCAACTAAAAATACGTATAGAAAACAAATTGTGAAAGTAAACACTCAAAGCATAACTGAATAGCATTCTTGTCGAAAAACGGTTTTGTACAGTGAGTAAATATCAAGAAAATTACCGATGATATAAATGCAAAATTTACAATTATTTTCCAATGTTATTTGCAAAATTCAAGTGATGATACAT
Source organism: Candidatus Nitrosopumilus sp. (assembly GCA_013821245.1). Taxonomy (GTDB): domain Archaea; phylum Thermoproteota; class Nitrososphaeria; order Nitrososphaerales; family Nitrososphaeraceae; genus Nitrosocosmicus. The sequence continues at coordinate 3,758 of JACDHC010000116.1, read as the reverse complement.
TATGCAATTAGCCTTTGGCTCTAACTATTTTAACCCTGTCAAGTACCTTCCAGTATTCTACCTCGCTGCCTTGGCTTATTTTGTCTCGAATTTCATCTTCTATAGCAGATGTTTCGAACACTTCAAAGGTCTCGAGGTCCATTATCTGCAAAGTTTGACCAGATAAGGATATTATTTGCCCGGTTTTTTTATTTATGAGCGGAACCTCAACATTTGCAGAAACTGGTGATACCATGCTGTGTCTCGATCCATCAAAAACCCCAATAGCTGCCACCCTAGCTTTTGCTGAGCCATGTTTACCGGGTTTGCTATGATCATATGAAACAATTCTGCAAGGTTCCCCATCAATAATTATATAAGATCCAACTTTCAGACTACCAAGATCCATCGGTTTGCTCAATAATACTCAAAAAAATTGAATTAGTAAGCATATTTAACAGTTATGTTATTTCTAGCTCTTTTTGTCAAGATACCTTAGCAAATTTTGAAATAGCATAAATACCTTGTAGTTATATCTTTTCAAATACCCAAACTATATCAATTGTTTCTTTCATATGTTAATTTAATAAGAAAAAACTTCAAAAACAATTTATTGAAATGTCAACTACCAACTTTATTTTTAACAAATATAACCTACTGTAAATATGGATCCAAAACAATCAAATCAGTTTTTTTTACGATTTTTATCAAAAGATTAAAAAAGACCACCAAAGAGATTATTATAAAAATTGAAAGTAGTTGCAATAGGCAGTCGTGTTTTTATTACAAGTTTTCAATTAGCTGGTGTTTTTGGAATTCAAATAGATTCACCTTCAGAAGCCTTGGAACAGGTAAAAATAAACAGCAACAATGGTGAAATCGGTTTGATCCTCTTAAGCGATGATTTTGGAAAGGAAATCAGGTCTCAATTAACTGATTTAAGGGCAAAAAAACCAATTCCTTTGATTTTTGAATTGCCCGCACCGGGTAGCTCTAAACAAAAAGTAGACTATAGAGGCCTTTTAAAACAAATTTTAGGGTTATAATCATAATTTACCCTGTTCCGATTTATGTTGATAAAAGCTTTAACTATCGCAGGAAGTGATTCCTCTGGCGGAGCTGGAATACAAGCCGATATCAAAACGTTTTCGGCGTTAGGAATTTATGCTACAACTGTAATAACTGTACTTACTGCACAAAACACAAAAACTGTTTCAGATGTATTTGTTATACCGCCGGAATTCTTTAAAAATCAACTTTTAACAACATTGGAAGACATCAAACCCGACATTATCAAAATTGGGGTGTTGTATGATGATTCAATTATTGGAATAGTATATGATATTCTTAACCCTCTGAAAATTCCAATAGTTTTGGATCCTGTTTTAATCTCTGGGACAGGGATTAAACTTCTTAGGGACTCTTCAATTGACGTTTTTAAAAAAAAAATCATTCCGCTTTCATTTGTGATTACACCAAATTTAGCTGAAGCAGAGACATTGATTGGAGATAAAATATCATCCGAAAAAGAAATAATTGAAGCTGCATATAAAATATTGAATCTCGGATCCAACAATGTAATAATCAAAGGTGGGCATGATCCAAATCAAAACCAAAAAGTATTAGATATTTTGATAGAAAAAGAAAACAATAACATAACTAAATTGTACAATGACCGACTGAAAATTGCTGAAACTCATGGAACGGGGTGTAATTTTTCATCATCTTTGGCATCTTTCTTAGCTAAAGGTTATGGAATTAAGGAATCTTTTTTCTTAGCTAATGACTACGTAAAGGAAGGTTTGATGAATGTTATTAAAATTGGAGACGGTATAGGGGTAACAAATCCCCTAGTGAATTTGTATGCAAATTCAGCAATGTATAAAGTATTCACGTCATTGTATAAGGGTGTAAAAGTTTTAGAAGAACTAAAGGATTTTTATCTTTTGATCCCAGAGACCAAAACAAATTTTGTTTACTCTTTGGAAAACCCAAAAAACATGATGGATGTTGCAGGGGTGGTTGGTAGAATTACTACCATTGGAACCAAAGTTAGGAGCCCAAATATTGTGGAATTTGGCGCATCAAGTCATGTTTCTAATGCCGTCATTTCGGCATACCAATATAATCACCTAATTCGCTCAGCAATCAACATTAGAAACTCCAAAAAAATATTAGGTATTTGTAAAGCAAATTTTGTATGTTCAGAGTATTCAAGAAGTGAAGAGAAACCTGAAAACAAAGATAGAGAAGGCTTTACAATAAGCTGGGGCGTTAAAAATGCAATGGAAAAATCAAGCAAAGCCGAAGTTGTGTTTCATCATGGTGATCATGGAAAGGAGCCAATGATTATAATTTTCGGGAAAAATCCATTTGAAATCATTGACAAAGTTAAAATCATCATTTCTAAACTAAATTGTAACTAATGTTTTAAATAACATTTATTTTTTTATAAACTGTTATGAAAGCCGTGATTTTAGCAGGAGGTCTTGGTACTAGATTACAGCCTTATACTTTTTTTATACCGAAACCAATGCTGCCACTAGGCAATAAACCGTTGTTAGAATACCTTGTTGAATGGTTGTCCAATTCTGGAAAAATAGACCAAATAATACTTTGCGTTAGCTATTTGCACAGGACCATAGAGGACTATTTTGAAGATGGCTCTCGATTTGGTATCGAGATCAGGTATGCCAGGTCTGAAAGACCTTTAGCAACTGCTGGTCAATTAAAAACGGCGGCCAAATATTTGAACGAAACCTTTGTTTGCCTTTATGGCGACTCCATATACGAATTTCCCCTAGATAGGATGATTGATAACCATACAAATTCCAATGCCTATATTTCCATGGCCCTTGCGAAATATAAAACCAAATTAAAGTACGGGTTTATAGATGTTTCCTCAGACAAAAACAATTTTGTTACTGATTGGAGGGAAAAGCCTGAAATCGCCGGATTGATAAATATAGGTTGTTATGTATTTGAACAAAGTTTTTTGGATTTTATACCCAACTCTATTTCTTTCGGAATGGATGATGCTGTAAGAGAATCAATAAGCCAAAACAAGCAAGTTAAGGCGTTCGTTGTGGAAAATGAGGGATTCATTGATATAGGGGACAAAAAATCATATTTGGACGCTTATAAGCAATATGTTAAAAAACTAGGGAAAATCTAGAAGCATGGCAGTGCATTGATAATCGTTATCCTATATCGTTGATTTGATCGGATATTTTCTTAAAGGTATCGGAATTGTACCTTAAACCCTTATAATATGGTATTGTTCCCAAAATTTGTATCTTTGTTAATCGCTCTATAAATGATGGGGTGGATTTTACGACAATGTTTGGCCTTTCTGGCATTTTGTTAAATATTATTCCTTTTATAGGTATCTTGTAATCTTTGCATTTTTGAATCGTCAATAATGTGTGGTTTATAGTCCCTATCCGGGGAGATGTTACTATAATTACTGGTAGCATTGTCAACTTGACAAAATCAACCAAGTTGTATTTTTGGTTAATTGGAACCATTAGTCCACCTATGCCCTCAACAACAATAAAGTTATACTTTTCTTTTAAATGTGAAAATTTTTTAAGAGCAATCATGATATTTGGCGGTTTTGTTTTTAAGAGCTTACTTGCCATGTATGGTGATGTGGGTAGCTTATAGAAATAAGGGTTCAAATAACTTTGATCTTCTTTTAAACCAATTGATTTGGACAACAAGTACAGGTCTTTGGAATAAAATTTTTTAGAAAAAATCTTATTTGAGGTTGCAAAAGG
>JACDHC010000303.1 GCA_013821245.1 Candidatus Nitrosopumilus sp. | reverse complement strand
GCCCAATTGTTATCTAAGCGGGGGCAACACCAGGATGGAGTGCGTTAGAGTGTTAGAGCCACTCTCAAATATTGAATAGACCAAGTTTTGATATCCAACAGTTAGGATATTGGGTTAAATAATGAATGAAAACGAATGGGTATTGCAGACATTCAGCTCAGGCTGGTTCTCCTTTTCTTTAGCTTCTGAATTGTTCTGTTGTCTATTTTTGAATCGGATATTATGCGTATAATCTCACTATAAGCTCTATCTTTATACTCATAGCCTATACTCTTATTTTCAATGTTTTTTAGTTCTAACTCGATTATTTTGTTATAGATATAATCAAGGGTAAAACTATCTAGGCTTTTTCTCTCCATCGAGTCTTCTTTATCCATCATAAAACTATCGTTATTCCAACCTTTAAAATTTAATTCCTAAATATTTCATATTAAAAAAGAAGTGGGCAAACTTACAGTTAGCGCTACGTTGGAAATGAGGGGTGGGGAGAAGAAGGGATGCAATTGGTTCTAAAGCCAAAACTGACTTTGTCTCAAAAGAGCATCATTACCTTATCTATACTTTATACGAGTCCCTTTCAGGGTACGGGATTAGGCCTTTTTATCTCCAAGAGTGTTATTGTATCTCATGGTGGAAATATGTGGGCAAGAAGCAATGAAGATGGAAAAGGCCCTACATTTTCATTTAGCCTACTTTTGGGATATTAGGTGTTGTGATGAATATGATGCATATGGAAAAGAAGGATATAGATTGAGTTTTGCAAATCTTATTATCTTATGATGCATTTGTGTGCCAATGGATTTGGTGTATTCTGCCTTTCCCTGCCAGGAGGGTTCTAGGTATCAAGTAAAAACATGTTGTTTGTGGCCTCTTTTGGTGAAAGGTGCAGATATATGCATGGGTTTACAAAATGGTAAAATGATGGTGTGATTTAAGTCGTCTTGTCAGTTATATCTGGTGAAAAGATTGGCTTGAAATAATATGTGCATAAATACTACAGTTTGACAGGTAATTAAATGGAGCATATGCTTCGTACGATAAAGCTTTTGGGAAATTGGTCGGCTAACCAAGTTGTGGGGAGAAGGCGCCCATTAATTGCTGTGTTTAGCCTTACCAATTACTGCAATTTTTTCTGTCCAATGTGTCCATTTGGTGACCATGATAAGGTTAATCAAGCCAAATTTGCAAAAAAACATGATTTGACAACAGACCAGTGGAAGTTAATCTTTGATAAGGTTTCAAAGTATTGTATTTGGGCCATCATTGAGGGTGGTGAGCCAACCAGCCGTCATGATTTTATGGACCTTGTTCGTTATATTTACACGCTAAAACTTCCCATTACATTAATTACTAATTGTTCGCTACTGCACCGCATTGATCTAAATGAATTAAAAAAGTATGTCAAGTTTGTTATCTGTAGCATTGATTCTGTTTTTGAGGAGTCCTACTGCAAGGTGCGTGGCGTCTCACCTCGGATGTATCGCCAGGTGATGGATAACCTCCACCTTTTGACTGAATATAAAGTCCCACATTACTTTAACAGCGTTATAACCAAATACAATACCAAAGAGTTCATTGACCAGTCCTACTTTGATAAAGCTTTACAATTAGGCTCCAATGCAGTTTCCTTTACCTTTGTGGAGGACAGATCCGATGTTGGTTACTCCTTGCTTCCAGATCGACAAACAATGGTCAAAGTGTGCGAAAGCATACTTGATTACGGAAAAAAACACTCCTCGCCACAAATAATGATTCCTACACAATATTTTGAGCAAATAATTGAGCATGGCAGGGGTATTTTTGATGAATGTGGTGTTTGGAAAAGTGTGTTTGTTAATGGTGATGGCACTGTACTAGTTCCATGCTGGAAATTCAACAGCCCCCAAAACATTTACAACCTACTGGATCAGAGCATAGAGGAAATCTGGAGCGCGCCGCAATGGGATATAGATAGAACATGCCATGACTGCAAGGTTCTTGGGTGTATATGGTATTCCTCCCAGCCCACAACTACGTTTGCTAAGAACTATATGCATGGGTTATCAAAAATGATTTTGCAATAAAAGCCTTAATACATGAGGGGTGAACGCGTTGGCCCAGAACTTGCGCCAATCTATGGATGGCAACAATAACCAATGAAAAGATGTCTGCATGGATGTCTTTTTATTGTAGTTTCTATTTGCCTGAAAAAAGGCTCTGCAATTAACTGATTTTTGCATGTTCCCTGAACTA
>JACDHC010000115.1 GCA_013821245.1 Candidatus Nitrosopumilus sp. | reverse complement strand
TTATTATGTCTACTTTATCTTCTGTGATTTTTTTGGTAACTTCCATATTTTCTCCCATCACAGGTATTTTTGTTTCAAGTTCTTTTGACATGTCTGAAGATTTGAACGAAGAATATCCATCAAATTTTTGACCGCTACTCTCTTCATATCCTTCCAGCTCAACTTCATTAACCCTCATTTTAAGAATATCTCCATCAAAACTTTCTACAGAGGAAATCGGTATGTGGTATCTTTTTTTACTTAAAAGCCCTTTTTGTGTTATAATGTAGCTATCTCCAACCTCCTGCACTTCACCTATATCCAAACCATCAACTCCTATTGCTCCTTTTTTCACGACACTATTCCAATCGATACTGTCTTTATTGTTATCTGTAGACATAGATTTTATTATATAACAAGATATATAATACCATACAATTTTTATTAGAGTTATTATCTTGTTTCTTTCTTTCGTTTATCTGGATATCTTATATCTGTCTTTCCAGTTTTAGCATCCCCCTCCATTTTCCTTTTCTCGATAACTTTGTATTTTTTCACAAACTATTTTTAATTAATTAAGAATTATTCAATCAAACTTTGTTATATTTAACAATGGTGTTTAAACTAAAAAAAGTTAATAAGCCATAGTACTTCTTTATAGGGGGTATTATAATTGATTAAAATAAGGGAAGATTCGTCGGGAAAAATAAATATAACATCTCCATTTACAGAGGAAATACAGGAAGAAACAAAATACCCTGTAATAATAAAGTCAACATCAATTAAACATTCGATTTTTGCTTTGCGAAAAGTATAATCAACAAATGCGTGAAAAAAAACAATTATTTCTGAATTACATTACTTTAATTATCTTAAGCCATGCTAGTGGATAATTATATCCATATGTGTGTCAGATATAATTATTATAAGCAACAGGTATCAACTAATACATATATATGGCAAATAACCCTGATTCTGACAGAATCGAAGACACTTTTAACGGCGACAATTCTTTTTCCTATGGCAATGAGATCGTAAAAAAAATTCCTTTGATAGGCGAAAAATTTTCTGTTGCAAAGAAAACAAAAGAGGGTAAAATAAGCATTGAGAAAAGATGGACTACCTCCACAAAAAAAATTGAGATACCTGTATCCTATGAAGAAATTTACGTAGATGGCAAAAAGATTGAATCTCATAATAAAAATGAAACGCTCAAGTTATTTTCTAGAGGTATAAGTAAAATTAAAAATACTTTTTCGAATGCTAAAAATACGGAATATGAGGAAAATCCTGCAGACACGTTAAAGGTGAGACATTATGATAAAGATAACGACATATTAAATGAAAAACAAAATAATGATGCTGGTAACACCATACCTTTGTCCTATAATGCAAAAAATTCAAAAATAGAAAGTATTGTAACAATATGGGGAGAGGAAATAGTAATTAACAAAAGAATGGTAAAACTTGGAGAATTCGTGGTAAAAAAACATGAGATTACCGAAACAAAACAAATAGATGTCGAATTAACAAGTGAGAAACTGTCCATATATCAGCCTGATTCACATAAAGAAGAGATAACTTAGAAAAGAAATTCGACATGCTCTATAGCATATGCCAATTTGTTTATTTTAAGGATTATAAATATTCATGTTAAAGTGGTATAAATTATTGTGTATCCATTAAATACCATATTCAATAATAATCATATGTATATGTCTAACAGTGATGGGAATAACAATATCGATTGGAATAGTGTTGTGAAAAAAGAAGCAATAGGAATGAATGGCGAGGATCTTGGTGAAGTTTTAGAGGTGGGTAATTCTTTCATAACAACACAAAAAGGCATAATAAATAAGAAACGATACTATCTTCCAAAAAAGTCGGTAACAAGCTTTGACGGCTCTGTACTTAGGTTAAATATGACCGATAGTGATCTTGATGGTTACAAAGAAACAGGAGAACAGAGATTCAATGAATATCCTTCATTTGAATCCTCAGACATGTCAAAAGAACTTGAAACAAAAATACCTGTGATGGGAGAAAGCCTTGACGTATCTAAAAGATTGACAGAAAATAAAGTCAAGATAATAAAATCACCTGTAAAAGAAATAAAGAAAGTGGATATAGAATTGACTCATGAAGAAATAACGATAGAGAGAATACCTGCAAACAATGACATAACACCTTCTGAATCAGTGGAAAATCCATTACGGTCTAAAACTGAAATAATAATTCAACTTAAACGTGAAGAGCCTGTAGTAACAAAAACACCATATGTTAAGGAAGAGGTGATCGTAAGAAAAAGACCTGTTACCGAAACAAGAACGATTACTGAGGTATTAGTTAATGAGAGGATAAATTATGACGATAAACTCAATGAAGATTTAAAATAAAAAATTACACAAAATAATGCCAATCAGTATTGTATCGGATCTTTTACCTTTTGTTAAACAATAGAATTGCAAATAGAACAAAACAGTGATTTTTATATTTTATTTTTACCTTCTAGTATAACATATAATGGTTATTGAATTATTACTTTATTATATGCATATGAATTTAAAACAATAACTAGATTATTGTGTGTCTAATAAGGGTTTGATTTGGTTCAATTATTGTAAATAATAATTGCACATTATAATCAATATTCAAAATTAGTTATTCGATGTTTATTTTAAAATGTGAAATTTGATTTAAAAAGAGCAGAACAAAAACAAAAAGAATGTGGTATAAAGCACATACGAATTATCATTCCTTTAAAAAAATGGAAAAGGGTAATAAAATGTCCTTAAATTTTATATCAAAGAATTAGACTTCGATTATTCTTTTAAATTCTGGATTGTTTTTAATAAATTCAAAATCTGATTCGTGTTTAGCTTTTTCTCTATAAACCGGATTTAATTCTATTGCTTTTTGTAAATCTGAGATACAGTTTTCTATGTTTTTACCGTCCAGTTTTATTTTTGACCTGGCGCAATCATACCAAACATTTGAAAATGCTGGTGATTGTTTCATAATGTGCTCATAAACTATTATAGCTTCTTTATATGTCTGGAGTCTATCCAATATGTATCCATAAGTATGCACAATATTGATATTTGTAGGGTCTAATCCTACTGCCTTTTTTATCGTTTCTGAAGCTTCTTGTAACCTGGAAGGAAAGTGGTTCGCAAGATCCCATGCTTTTTTGTTAAGTGCGTTGACATTATCTGATTGTATTTCCAGGGCCTTGTCATAGCATTCGATGGCCTCAGGATAGTTTTTGAGGGCGGATAGTGATAATCCCTTGTTGTAGTATGCGTCGGCGTTCTGGGGGTTTATCTCCAGGGCCTTGTCATAGCATTCGATGGCCTCAGGATAGTTTTTGAGGATGGAAAGCGACAGCCCCTTGTTGTAGTATGCGTCGGCGTTCTGGGGGTTTATCTCCAGGGCCTTGTCATAGCATTCGATGGCCTCGCTATTATATCCATTGACTGATAGAATGATACCCTTGTTGTAATATGCTTGTGCATAGTCCGGGTTTATCTCCAGGGCCTTGTCATAGCATTCGATGGCCTCATTATATTTTCCACTATAGTATAGCGATATACCCTTGTTGTTGTATGCGTCGGCGTTCTCTGGGTTTATCTCCATCTCTTTATGATCACATGGAATCGGTTTATTGTTATCTTGACTAAATGATTGAACTGAATCTGTTGAAAGATCATTTTGTATCATTTTGTTGATGGGAATTTCCTTGAGTCTTCTAGCCATTCCTTCAATTTGATCTTCAAGCGCTTTTTTCTGTTCTGTTGATATTGAAACGTCAATTAATTGACTATTTAGTTTTTTTATGAATTCTTCTATGGAATTTTTAAACTTGGAATCAAGAACATCTAAATCGATTTTATCCATATTTATGCCCTCATTTATGGTAAGATTTTTTTGATTGATATCTGTGCCCTTATCTGTGTTGTCTTTGTTAGACTTGTCCTGATTATCTGACAAAGGAATTTTAGAGTCTATATCCATTTATCATCAACTATACATAAATAACAACAAATATTTAACTCTTATACATATTTGAAATGTATGATAAAAATATTCTTACTTTTTTTATTAAATGTATAAATATTATATAAAAACATGTGAAATATAACAAAATATGTAGTTTATTGGTTTTGGTTTTAACATTGCATAATACAAATAAATATTTAGTGATCTTTTACAAGGAACATTCGTAAATTGTAACATTCCATAGCATGCTGTTTATTTGTGTTTTGTAAATTATCATATTTAAGATTATTATTTAATTTTAATTCCAAATATTTATCTTCTATTAGTGTGGCTATTAATTGAAAAACAGTTAAATTGCAAAAAGTTTAATAACAACTACAAGTTGGTAATTTAATAATGTCTGAGACATCTAAGACCGGATTATCTAACAGGGCATATGACATATTAAGGACATTAGGAAAGGATGCGGATTTCATATATGATACTATAGATAAATACATTCAAGATGCTGAAAAAGATAATAGGTCTGATTTAATTGATATGTGGAAAACCATTAGACAAGATAGAGAAAAACATGTGCATATGCTAAAAGACGCCTTAGAAAACGAATTTCATAAATAATGGTTTACATTATATATTTTTACTACCTATAAAATATTATTTTTTCTCGTGACTCAATAATGCAATTTTATCAAAAATAGACATTAAAGAGTTCTAAATACAACCAAGATGATTCATTTTTTGCTATCTGTTTATTTAAGTTGTTTACATTGGAGAGAATTAAATTGCGGCAATCAAAAATAAATTGCTCTAACTAGACTGTTCAATTCGTCCAATATGTGCCATCAGAACCATTTGCCAAAATGGAATTTAACTACCCTCAAAGCTATCACAAAGTTAATGGATTCATTTAATTCTAATCTTAAATTAGATACTTTAATTAACCAACAATTCTTTTTTTCAACATGTTGTCCAAAATCGTATAAATGATTGTATTGATATCTTTAGAACAAACGAAATAAACAAAAATAATCAAGTCCAGTTAAATAAAAAAACGATGGTTTTGCCACGGCAAAAGATCTAGGGATTACAAATCACTAATTAGATGATATTATAATGTCAGAGCACTAGGGGGATTAATTTTACCATGCTAATTAGAATCAATATTGTACGTCGATTTTTGTTTGTGATTGGAAGATTATGCCTTAAAGGATATGTTTGCTATAGTCTGCTGTATATCTAGTTGATTAGGGTACTGAGGTGGAATCAGTAAATAATGAGGGTTACATACCAATAAAACTGAGAATCTTTGATAGGTCTGATGATGACGGTGATTATATAGGCTGTAGATATTATAAATCCGGATTTGAAGTAAGTAACGCTGCTGTCATTTTAGTTGGAGGCGTGGGGGGAGGATGGGACAGCCCGGCCAAAGGGTTGTATCATAGGTTATCTGCTAAGCTTGCCAAAGACGATAAGATAAATTCACTTAGGATTCGATTTCGCTACCCAACAAATCTTGAGGAATGTGTTGTAGATGTTCTTGCAGGTATGGAGTTCCTGACACAAATGGAGAGAAAAACCTCACTAGGGCTTGTAGGGCATTCTTTTGGAGGTGCGGTGGTTATTTCTTCAGCAGCTATTGCCAAAGATATTGTGAAAACCATTGTAACTTTATCTACTCAAAGTTATGGCACCGGGGGTATTTCCAAATTAAAAGAGAACAATTGTTCCGTATTGTTAATACATGGCAATAATGACACTGTATTGCCATCATACTGCTCATCCTCAATATACAATAAGGCAAAAGAACCAAAACAGTTGGTATTGTATGACAATGCCGGTCTTAGTCTTGATGAAGTCGCAGACAAAGTGTTCAATAAAGTATATGAGTGGCTTGGAGAAAATTTTAATAAAAATTGATCCATTTTATAATTTATTGTTTTTGTTGCATTATTAAAAAACAGTGGAATTTTGACATTAAAAAAATATATCTTTACAGACACCTCTTATTAAAATGGGTTAATCCAATACTATTTACTGATGTCGGATAAAATACTGGGCAATGTTATTTACAACCATTATCTAACCCTAATTCCAACCTCCACCGGGTCGCTCCTGCCACCTGTGATAAAGCTCTTTGTCATTTCCAACCATAAACACCTCTAGCCTGCCGTCTGCATTAACCACAACAACTGGATCACTATCGTCTGGCCATTTCCCACCAAGTGATTCCCACTCTCCACTCCAACCTCCACCGGGTCGCTCCTGCCACCTGTGATATAGGGCATCATCATTGCCTACAATAAATATTTCTAGGCGTCTATCGTGAGTATTTGTGACTATAACGTCTTTGCCGTCTCGTCTTGACCATTTCCCACCAAAAGAATTCCAATCCAAGATTTACTTTACATATTAGTGGGTAATTATCTTCAATTTATTTTAATTGTTAGACAAAAGAGATTGAGCTTCTGTTTACATTGATCTGTAAATACGTGGTAATTTCTCTCTAGAATGAAATAAGCCAATCCATCAATTTAAAAAAATAAAAAATTACAAAGAGGTATATAGTTGTATTTTACTTTGTTGTTGTATTTAATTTAACGATTCAAATTCTCTT
>JACDHC010000008.1 GCA_013821245.1 Candidatus Nitrosopumilus sp. | reverse complement strand
CAGTAATCCCCCAACCACATCAAGAGGGTAATGGCCCCCAACATACACTCTGGAAAAACACACCAACGCAGCCTCCAGTGCCAATACTAAAGATATCGACAGTTTTATTGCACTGCCCCTGAATAATGATAACACCGTGGCTGCCCCTGCAGATACGATAAGGGCATGGCCAGATGGAAAGGAGAACTCTGAATCCGATGGAATCAAAAAACTGCTGTCAGGAATAATCGGCCTGGGTCTTTCTATGGCTTCTTTTGCAATGGTTCCTAAAGGTATCAAAGCCAGCAGCACCAAAGATAAAACAAATGCAGTCTTTTTACCGGCACTCCCACCAAAAGCGAACAATAGAACAACCATTAAAACCCAGAATAAATTTCTCCCATATAGGGTAAGGTATACCATGAATTGGTTAATGGGCTCATAGTGGGAGTTGTTTACATAAAGATAAATTATTTTGTCCATACTGATTACCGAACCGCAGCAAAGATTCACTTTCGGCGAAACAACCAATGCCATGACAATGAAAACAGATAGAAGAGTAATTGAGGCCATAAAATATTTGTTTGGCAAAAGGCGTTTTTCTTTTAATATGGATAGGGATTGAACCCGTCGTATTAAAAATTTACTGATTGCTTTTACTTTAAAGAATACTAACAATGACCAATCCCGTAAACCTAAAAACACTCTATGTTAATCCAATCAGTTTTAGTCAGTTCAGAATCCAATTTAAGATCCTGTTCACAGTCTAATGCCGAAACACTTGGTCACATCAATTACTTTACATATATCCATACTACTGTAATTTTATTATAGATATTATTTGGCATTTACCTTCTGCTAAAGCCGCATCACAAGAAAAGGACAGAGTGATGGGCCAATGTCACATAAGACAGCATTATAACTAAAAAGAGAACAATAAAAAAACCTTGACTGATGACATTTGTTCTAAAAAAGGTGTGAAGTTTGGCATATCTTAAACATTAAAGTTTCAACAATACAAAAACAATAACTATTTTTCGTTTAAATTTGGATGCCAAATATTAACTAGGCTCCCAATTATCATATTCTCCCCCTCACAAACAATATCTTTCCAACTTTTTACCCGCAGATCGATTTGTGCAAGGGAACAGGTTTTCATTATCTCCTCCCTGTTTGTTAGTTTTTTTATAAGCACCTCCAATGAAGGATTATGGCCTATCAATAGCACCCTCGTATAAATATCTGGCATATTATTCAGGGTTTTGATGAATTGATCAGCTGATGTTTGATGGTACAATGATGGGTCCAGGTCTATTCTTCCATGGTACCCGGAAGATTCCACTATCAGGTTTGAAGTATCCACGGCTCTTTTAGCAGTCGAGGTTACGACATACTCTGGAATAGCATTCAACTCCTTTAGTAATTTTCCCATTTTCAGCCCCTGTTTTTGCCCACGCTTATTGAGCGGTCTATCATGATCGGGCAGATAATTATTGTTTTTCCAACTGGATTTGGCGTGCCTTAGGAGAAAAAGAGTTTTTTTGTCATCGCCTAGAGCCAATTAAAAGCCCTCACAATACTATAATTAACTGCACTAATATATTATGATTTTATCCCACCAAGTAGATGGTAGGCTTGATAACAACCATTTCCCCTGCCAACCTAACCAGAGATATCTGTCATGCAACAATTCAATTCATCCGGTTTAAATTATCCTGCAAAGAAATCAACAAACAACACCTATATACGGATTCACATAATATCTTCCCAAGGTGTGGGATGAGAACACACTCCGACATACCCTCTTTTTTATGCAAACATGATTCATGGGCAATGACACGCGCGGCAAATGGTTTTGCTACAGAAGTTATCTCCAAACAACTTTAAACACACAGACATTGATATCAATTTCCTATTTTCAGTATCAAGACAGCAAAACGTTCCAGTTTCAATTTGCTTCATAAATTTAGCAATGTTATTTAAGAAAAAAACAAAAAGACAAATGAATCACCAATTTAGTATCTATAAGAATTAAAAGACGATAAATATTTTCGGCCCCATTACATAATTATTTTGTTGTGAACATCCCCACCTTCCAATAGTTAAAAGCGTCAGAGAAGAACAACAAAGATGCGCCATACATGAAATTGCAGACGGGAACGGAACTAACTGCTTGCAAATGAAAATTTTTCTTGATAAGGTTAAAGAGAACTTGGCCTAGGATCGATAACACACATGTGACTGACACTGACGCCATATCAACTGAATCAAGGAAAAGTCATTATTTTTTTAAAGGTAATGGGCGATCCGAGAAAAGTCCAAATCAACATAAAATTGATATTCTCCAAATGTTAAACAAACAAATATCGTTCTCCAGCCATATGAATAATTCACAGATCACTAAAGGCAAGAAATACAAAAAAGCTAATTCGAAGGTGTCCTTTTGCCAAGAAAAAGGACATACAATAATCTTTATTTATCGATACAATTATTTGAGCATATTGACTCAGAAAGCTAACAGGCCAAAAGGTATAACATTTATTGCCATTCTAACCCTTGTATCAGGTCTACTATCCATAGTTAGTGGAGATTTAATTTTTTTGATTCTGGGCATAATTTCCATAGTTATGTTTTATGGATTATTAAAAGGAAGAGAATGGGCATGGTCAGTTACCATATTAGTTTCAGTATTTAACATAGTAGCTTCAGTAACTTTTTGGTCCATTACTTTTTTAAATCCCCCTGTCATAAATAGCAACAATCCATTAATTTTGGGGTCAATAGCATTGATGTACAAAATAGGCATAAATGTAATAATATTATACTATCTATACCGACCGCACGTAAAAATATTTTTTGGGAAATCAACAATTTGATATTCAATATAGCGTGACAAATCAATTTGCCCTAAAGCAGATTATGGCATCATACCAAGTTAAAATAACTTTTTTTATCACCTCGCACATTTAGATAAGTAACGGATCTTTTTTTGACTTTTCAACAAATACAAAGAATGTAAATAATACAATAATTAGCCGTAACAACGGAAAAAATAACAATTTCACATGAATGATATAAATCAAAAACAATATTATTATCTCTAGTGCTATAATACAACACATAAAGTAATTTAGAGGTGAAAGATGCATAACATCAACAACTTCATCTAATACAGATGTAAATAAGGTTGAAGAGGACAATAATAGTAGGCCCCAAGACACTCCACACTTTGCAAAATTGGAAGAATCCATCAACTTTATCTTGTCTCATTTTCAAAGCCCATTAGAAGAATTTCCAAGAAAAATGATGACTTTTAAATCAAATGGACAATTTACTGTTACCACAAAAGATGAAATATTAAGAAGGTGCGAGCAATCCGATTATAGGGACTGCCGCATCAATGCGTATCCTGAAATAATTGAAAAGGACGGAATGCTGGTCCAGCCCCCAAACTTTATCTTTATTGACCTAGACCTTGAAAACTTTGATTACAATATCAACAGATTGGATAAAGCTAAGAACCGTACAGTTAGGAAAATGGCGATAATGTCGGGCTTTCCAACAGTTTTTTGGACCGGTAATGGGTATCACATCTATCTGTCCTTACAGATTCCAGTTTTAGATAACCAGCAGTTTGTTTTCTCTAAAGATGAATTTCCCAATCTGTTTGCCGATAAAGGTAAATACTCACACTATTATGTTTCAGAAGTTTTCATGCAATTTACCAAGCAGTATTTCACAAGCGGAAAATCGGATCCACAACACAGGCCAAAATACAAAACATGCTTGACAAGGATCCCAGAAACCTATAACTCAAAATGTCTTTTAAATGGTAAAAGTAGAGGGGAATCAAAGGTTAAAACACTTCAAAAATGGAATGGAAAAAGAATTAATGCAGAACCCCTAATTCACGACTTTAGGACATGGTTAATCCAACAGGAACTTAGCCTAAAGTCTGAAACAAAGAAACAAAAACCCCAAATGAAAAAGACCAGGCTCAACGTATCAAATCCAAACCTATGGAGTCTTTCGCAAGGTTCAAGAATAAGTTGGATTGAAACATTGCTAAAAACACCAATAGAAGACCACAGAAAATATTGCCTTTGGCGAATTCTAGGGCCATACCTCCTAAACATCAAACAACTATCAGAACAAACCTCTGCGGATATCCTAGAAAGGTGGCTACTGGAGTGCAACAAAAAAAGAAAACTGGATTTTGACAGTAAAACCAGAGTTCATGGCATTGTAAAATACAACAAAGGTTTCCAGCCTATTTCGTACTCAAAACTTGCGACGGAAAACAATGATCTCTTGATTCTCATTAAATCCAAGGACACTTCCACTTAGAAAACATCGGGTTTAAGACAGGTTTATCAACACCAGACCATGCTAAAAAACAATTAATTGAAAAACAATGTTAAAGAAAGTCCAAGAAGGAAACAATAATTTGTGTAAGATGCAATCCGAAACGTTGTTGTTAACCCAAATGGTTCGGCAACATACAGTTACAATTCCCATTATCATTTTGATAACCAATCTCAAGCTTTTTCGCGTGAGATCTGTTAGCATAACAAATTTTCACCCTTTTTACCAAATATAAATTCGGCAGGCCTTTTCCTTTGCTTTCTGAAAAAGCAACAACAAATTACTTGACCACTTGCGGTCTTGCTTCCAAAAGTATGTTAATTGATATAATGTATAACTAACACTATAATTATAGAATGAACCTTCAGTCACCAACATCATCAAATACACAGCATCATAACTGGTCTGAAACGGACGAGTGGGGTCCCGAGAAGGTTTTGCAGGTCTATGATCCTGACACAGAAATGAAAGGTGTTTTGGTTATAGACAATACCTCCACTGGCCCAGGAAAAGGGGGCATAAGATTTGCAGAAAGCGTTACACCATCAGAAGTATTCAAACTCGCAAGGACGATGACTTGGAAGTGTGCTGCTGCGGGGCTTCCATTTGGGGGCGCAAAGGGTGGTATAATAGCAGATCCAAATAAGGTTGACAGGGTAGAGTGGATGAAATCTTTTGCCAAAATGATAAAGCCGTACTGCCCATCACAATATATAGCATCTACAGACGTTGGGACCACTGAATTAGATATGGCAGTGTTCGCCCATGAAATTGGGGACATGCACGCATGTACTGGAAAACCTCAAGAGTTAGGTGGAATACCCCATGAGATTGGCACAACAGGATACGGAGTTAGTGTTGCATTTGATGCCACCCTGGATTTTCTAAAGAACCTAAAAGACAAAGGTAATGCGGATAAATCAGTATCAAATATCTTTCAAGTAGTAAAAATAAAAAGAGAGGACATTAAAGTAATTATCCAAGGATTTGGAAATGTTGGCTCATTTACTGCCAAATTCTTAAACGACTTAAGCATCAAAGTTGTAGGCGTAAGTGATGTATCGGGTTTTGTTTATGACAACAAAGGACTGGATATACCACAATTAATGAAAGACATGAGGGAGAAGGAAAAACTGGCCGATCTTTCAAAGGCGCAACATCATTACAACGTATCAGACAAAGACGAGATATTTGAGGTAGAGGCAGACATCTTCATACCTGCAGCAATGACTGGAGGTATCAACGATAAGACCGCCCCAAAGATACTTGATCAGGGAATAAAAACCATTGTCGAGGCAGCAAATATTCCAACCACCCCATCGGCAGATCAATATCTGATTGATAATGGCGTGTTAATTATACCGGACTTTCTTGCCAACTCGGGGGGTGTAATCGGCTCTTTTGTAGAATATCAAGGAAGAACAGAAAAGGAGGCATTCGATTTAATCTCATACAAAATTACCAAAAACATAAAGCAGTCTCTTTCTGACTCTTTTCTTAAAGCAAACAATAATTCAGATAAATATCCAGAGGCAATAAACGTAAGAAAGGTTGCTACAGAAATAACAAAACAGATAGTATACAGAGCAATGCTGTTAAGAAAAGGGGCAATAAGTGTTGCAAGGGAAGCCTATGCAAGAAAAGAAAGGATATCATTCTAATCCCACCCACCTGCCCCCCACCCAGAATAAACCAATGGAAAAAACAACAGAACATGCTAAAAAGACATCAAGATAAAAAGAGACGTGTTGGGCAATAATGCAAATTCATTTAGTAACAGCATATGCCGAAACTCCTAAAGTTAAACGCCAGTTGCCGGGCCATAGCACTAGCAATAGCAACACGCGCAACAGAAAAAGAGGTAGAAAACCATGAACATCAATGTGGATTTATCCTTTTTTCCAAGGCACCTGGTTCAGATTGTCATAAATTCAATAGAAATAAAACCCTTTTTTGCAATTGATCATCAAAGTAGTAACAACACTAGCAGTAATAAAAACAATAAAAACAATAGCAGTAGTAGCCAACAAATCAGCGACTCAACCACTTACACATTTGAATTTCCCGGGAATTTAACAGAGTTTGAAGACCTTTTAGGGCAGATACTGCAAAAAAACTCAATCCAAGGATATGTTGTTGCACAAGATACTGAAAAGCAAAACACCCTAACTCTTTTAAAGAAAGGCGATTTAGAACAGTTGGGCATATTGATTTGTATTTTTTGTGGCGCATCATTTAACAGTGAAGATGAGAAAAACATCCATCAAAGAATGCATTATTTATTTTAGATAATGGTTATTTTCAGAAAAAAAGGTACATGAAATACCTTCTAATATTGATTTTTTCCATTAATGAATAACTATACCAACCAAAGGAATATCTTTGAACTCATCAAACAATGCAGTCTGGCTATCAAAGCTTATAAGCAAAGTTCTGTTGTTTAAAATTGATATGGACGCATCAATATTGTAAAATGTGTTTTTTTCATAAGGTTGATTGCTACCCAAGGATCTTCTTTCCTCTGCTACGTCCATTTTGCCTTTAAACGCCATATCTGAATTTTGTTGGATTATTGAATTTGTATTAAAGTTTGAGAGTTTGTATGAAATTATGTCATAGCCTTGTTGCTGTTGTTGTCGTTGTGTCGCCTTAGCAGTGTTAGAAAGAGCGTCATCAGTCAAATCATAAAATACAGGTTTTTTTGTGAAGGCAGATTCAAAATCAATCGAACCGTCACCTTTGGTTGTCAATGACCAATTTCCAAACAAACTAGTTACAATAATGCCCGTAGTTTTGTTATATTCCGTACTTACTATCACACCTTTTAGGTTTACGTTACTAGAAGATGAATCTAATCTGATGGATGAGAGGTCACCACAATAGTTTTCACTTACGATTGTATTTTTACCATTGTTGTTTGTTTGTGATTGAAACGATATGTTGTTGTTACCATCACATCTGTTATCATTATTATTGCTGGTGCTGGATTGTATCTGCTTATTGATGCTTGATTGCAAATTCTCCTGAAATTGCTGTATTGACTCCCCTAAGGTAGAGGATGCATGTGCATAGCTAATATTTTGAACATTTATTGAAACAAACGAAAATAATGACAACAGAATTAAAATTAAACAATAAAAACTACTAGTGGTTTTAGTTATGGTTGTCATTGATGACACTGTGCCAGGTTTTATGATATTCATCATTACAATAACGCATTTTCAAATATAAAAGCAATAATTCACCACAAAATATAGAGGGGTATTTGGCACTTTGGGAAACCTTTCAAGATTGTTGGTGTTCATATTAAGAGATCACGATTTACTCAATAATCCTGCAACGCCCATTTGATCAATCAGCATCCACCTGTTGAGCTCGCGATGGTTAACAGAGGCAAGGCAATTTATTTGCGTTTTTTTTTTGACTCGGCTATCTTAAAGTAATATCATGACAATCCAAGGACAAGGTTCAACCCTTTTTTAAGATACAGCTTATGGATTTGAAAATGCAGGCACAATGGTGTGGTGACTGTTTTTATGGACGTGTTTTTTATATTTGCCTGTATTTAGTCGATTTAGAATCAAAATACTTCAATATTGCCCACCCATCTACACGACATGCTTGTTCCTTATCATAATAACAACTGATATAACAAAAAGCAAACATATTATTTGATTAATCTTTTGGTGTTTTTTTTTGGCTAGTTTTTTGTATAAAAGATGCGTCATTATTAATGGATGAAATAAAACCAAAGGGGACTTTAGCATATGCATCATTGCAAAAAAGGATCTTGTGGCAAGTTTGCTCTCGGGTCCCAACAGCATTACATCATTTGCATATTTTTGCATTATTGTGGTTAAAAGATTTGGTCGTGGGCCCTCTGATGTTGGCCACCGTAAATCCTCACTTGTACCAAGCAACCAAGGAAAGGAATTAACTTTGGCAATTTTCTTTTGAAAGCTTTGGCTAAACCCTTTTTTTATGTGGTAGTTTGTCTGCCAGTCATTTTCAAGGTGATTCCCTAGTGTCTTGGCACAAATTGCTGTCACAGTTATTCCCTGGCCATAAAGTGGATTAAACGCACAGACAGAGTCACCTAACGCAACAAGGTTATCTGGCCATTTTTTCATATTTTCAAAAAGATATTGTCTGCTACCTGTTTCCCTATATCCAAAAATTGGCGAAATGGGTTTTGACTTTTCAATGATTCCTTTTACCTCATCTACGCCTATCTGTTTTGCAAATTCCATAAATCCATCTTTATCGGTAGGAGAGTATGTCTTGCCTATCCCCAACAATCCAACCATAACAACATTATCACCCTCAACAGGATAAATTACTGCCATTCGCGGATTAGTAGGCGGCTTAGTCATAACTATCAGGGATTTCCAATCCAAATTCAAATTATCAGGTAACTTGTACTTTTGAGTAGCGTATCCAATCCAGGAATTTATCTTTAATTGCGGAGGCCTCTCAAAACCGATTTTTTCAAGCCATTTGGCAGTTTCAGACCTTCTTCCCGTGGCATCAACAATTAATCGACCCTCATAAAAACTGGAAAGAGAGTTGTTTGAAATGGTGTTTACCCCTAATATTTCATTGCCATTTGTGCTTTTGGCTAGGCTGGTTGCCATTGTGTTTTCCTTGATTTTGACATTATGGCAGTGAGTCAACAATTCATCCCTTATTGTGTTTTCCAAAAGGTGCCTTGTGCATGCAATAGTGTACATTCCCGACTTCAATCGCAAAGCAAAACCTGTTGCTAAATGATATTTTACATCCGCAAGAAGGTCAACCCTGTGCGCACCTTTTGATATTAAGACCGATTCGAGGTTGGGAAAGAGATCTGTGAGAATTTGCCTGCCTTTCATCAATAATATGTGTATGTGATGTGATTGGGGTATCCCGTTTCTGGTTACCGCTTTTTCAGAATACGCATCTTTTTCCAACACCATAATTTGTTCAAAATGTGAAGAAAGCACTCTTGCAGACAACAAACCAGCAATTCCACCACCAATAACAACTGCCTTCCCTTGCAACAAAATTGCATATCTGTAAACAATATAAAATTGGTAGCACTATGTGCCTCTTATTCAGGTTAACAAAATTGCAAACAAACGGATTTTTCTTTTTGTGTTGGTTGAATCGCAAAAAACAAAAAAATTTAAAGTATCATACCCAAACATGCTCTTTTGTAAAAGGGCATAAGTATGTTTTAATTTGGGGCTAACGGCATCTTTTTTTACAAGTTAGCAGAGCGGTTACATAGTGAACCAACAATAAACCGTTTAGAACCTTTCCTTTGTTGATCCAAGTATGTGCATATGTTTTACAATTAAATTTATTGCCAAATAAGACAAAATAGAAGCTATGACAGATGACACTATTGCCGCCTGTATGGGGGGATAATTGTGATTTCTCAATAGTTCAAGCAAAATAAAGAATCTTGATATGTTGTGGATAATATCAAAGACAAAGTCAGCAAATAGCATCTTTAACGCTATTTGTTTTAGAATGTGAAGGTTCAGTTTGCCTGTAACCCTTTTTGTGTATTTGTGCTTGTTATCATGATGGAAAAGAATGGCAAAAACCGCTTTAGAGAAGAGGAGTCCTATTATCACAGTTAGTGCAGAGTTTGCGAAATCATCAGTAGAGTATTTTGTGGATACATATGCAACTGCAAGACTAATGATAAAACCAACTATGCCTGAAAGTAACAGGTTCTTGTTGAGAGATATAATGTTATAGTACCTCCGGTGATATTTTGTATATATATCCCTTATTTTACTAGCGGGCTTTCCATTCACTTGGCAGACTTTACCACTAATAATTATGTATCAAGATTTATAAAGATCTTCTTTTGTTTTCCAAATTAGGAAAAATAACACATATCTTTCTGCATATTGATGAGATTTCTTCATAATCTTATACACATGTTAACCCTAAAAAGAATACACATCACAATGGCACATATTCTGAAAAGTGACATTATGAGCTTAAGTTATAGTATTTAGTAACAAATTCCCGCATCCACGTGTTTTCATAAAATGGACTAGGAGTTTGTTTCTCAAACAGCATCAAAACATACACAGTAGAACAAACACAAAACATTGTCGGATAATCAAGTCAAATTAATTAGAAATAGAGATTGGTCAAAGTAAAGGTAATGGGCATCTATGATATTGGAGTATTTAGGGTATCGCTTTTATTTATCATTTTTTGTAGATTCACATTTTGGATTACATTCATCTTGAGCCATATAACAAAAATTTAGATTGAGTGAAAACTACCAACAGTTTCACAAATTAATAAAGATAAAAAAGATTCCCAAATGTTTGCCATCTCTGCTGCCGTTTTGCTTGATTGGATTTTGAATCAGGCGAACAATGGGGCTAATTTCATTTTGTCAAGGCCAAAGATAATAACGCGCTGGCCTCTTTGTCTTTTATCTCCAACATTACATCCAAGTCAGTAGAACCTTTCTGAATAAATTTTTTTAATTCTTTATGTAAAGCAATAAAATGATTTTTATCTATGGTTTTTGCATGTTTTCCCTTTCTTTCGCCAATACTTTGGCTACTGTAATCTATGATGGGGTTTCCATCTAAACTGTGTTTCCAGGTACTTGCCGAGCAAAATAAGGCCTCTTGCATGGTCTCGTTGTGATTCAGGCATTCATGATGAAACGTATCAAAAACAATCGGAGTGCCTGTTTCACTATGAACATCCAAACAATCCTTTAGTGAGTAGGACCTATCATCATTTTCTATTATAATTCTCTCTTTTAGGTATCCCTCCAGTTTATTGAAACTATTGATAAACTTTTCCTTTGCCATATTTTTGTCACCATATACACCCCCTATATGAATTTGGATTTTTGCGTCGGTTGGTAAGGTCATACTTTCCAATACTTTAGAATGATATTGCAATTCTCTAATGCTGTTTTCAATCACTTTTTCACTTGTTGAGTTAAGGACAACAAATTGGTCTGGATGCATAGATACCCTCATATTATTTTTTTTGATGAAGTCTCCAATTTCATTGAGCTCTGTTTTAAATGCATGGCTCCAATCTGTTTGACAAATTGGATGACTTGCAAATGGAATGATATCAGAGCTTATTCTAAAAAACAAAATATTGTTTTTTTTGTTAAAACCCAATATTTTCAGCAAATAACAAAGGTTATTTTTTACAGTTTCATTAAACCGGGTTTCAGAAAAGGATTTTAGCCTAAATGTAGAGCTATAAGCATTTTCCAAAGTTAAGTTTTTGCATGGATAGCCTATCCTCATTTTTCTTATCACCACCCACCACAAATAAAAAATTAACTTTATTGTTTATAACGATACCTTTGTGTTTTCGACAGGGTAAAACAGTGTTAAGAAATCAAAATTAAATGAAGGATACAGAATTGGTAATGGGAATCATCATTATCTACTTTTAGGAAAATATCACATTTGGTTTAATGTATCCCTATACCCTTGTTCCATTAGTGTATTTATTGTAACAGAAGTAAAGTCAGCAATTTTGCCCCATATGCTATCTGGATCTTCTGATCTTTGTATCCTTATGAATCTTGTAATCCTAAATCGCCCCTCCAGTAGATCTTTGTATTGTCTTTGCCGCCCAGACCTTGATGTGCTTGTTGCAGCCCCGCCTAAAATTTCTTCAATTTCTTTCAAATTTGCCCCCTTTTTCCCTGCGAGTTCAATTAGCTTTTGAGATAGATTTACGTAGTCTGTGATGATTTTTGCGACTTTCTCATCATACGAAGTCTTGTTGCTGTATTGTATTGTATCTTGTAAATCCTTGATTCCATTTCGGTCCAGTGGCGGGGAGGTGGATTTATTTGACGGCCACAAGTCAACAATATAAATTTCAAGGGGTGGAACCTGATTGCCCTGGACATCTTTCCAATAGTCTCTGTGGGTTTGGATCAGTTCCCGTAAAGGAGTGTTACTTAATATAGCTCCATCCCAGAAGTAATTCAGGCTGGTTTCTGTTTCGGATTCAGAGTTGACATCACCTATGTTTTGGTTATTAGATTTTTTTTGAACTTCTATTTTTGTATAATCATAAAACTCTGGCACTGATGCGCTTGCCATCACATAGTCAACTGAGATGCCTTCATCATATTCTATAACAAATTTTTGATCTTCAGTATTTTCGTTGTAATTTCTATATCGTGATTCTCTTCTGCCGTATTCAGGCTTTTTATAGCTATCAAATGTTACTGTAGCAGCATCCAATACATCGACACTGATAACAAGCAGTCTTGGTTGTTTTTTATCAAAGTTGGTCGCTATCGGAAAATCAGCGTATTTCCCAATGCTTTCTTTTAGTGGAGCATAGTCTGACCTATACCATTTATTAAAGTAATTGTCATAAAACCTTTCATCATTTATCGCAGTCGGGGTTGTAAATATATTGGGCGCACCAGTCATGAAATACGATTGTACCGAATAATACCTCCTGGCAGCCTCTATTGAGGCAGCAGTTGGATTATGTTTTTCTCTTGACCATGGCTCCCATAACGACTTATAGTCCGGGTCCGAGGAAATATGGGTTTTCCAAAACTCCTCCAGTTTTGCTATCGATTTCCCCCAGTCACCATTGTTCTTTAATACCTGACTAACTAGTATTGCACCATTTATTGCCCCTATAGAAGTGCCAGCAATAACATCAAATAGGGGTTTATTTTCATTAGCGTCTTTATTGTCGTCTTTTTCTGTTAGTTTTTCGTATAGAGCCTTGATAACACCCACTTCGTATGCACCAAGTGCTCCCCCTCCCTGAAGAACAAGAGCCCTTTGTGTAGTTGGCACATCCATTTTTGGCATATCCCTTATCGCCACGTATTTTTCACTAGTAGGATTTTCTTTCTATTCTTGATTTTTATATATTATCATCTGCAGCTGCAAATCAGATTGGCGAACAAATAATAAAAAAGAGGGGTCAGGTATTGGCAAAACAGGCTTCTTCACCTAATGGCTCAAAAACAATTTAACGCATCTGACACTATTGATTGTTTTCGCAAATACGGGTTTCCAATGCTTTTTTATTAACTGATGGTTTAAAGTAAGATAACAGATTGATACACCTTTGTTTCTATAAACTATTTCAATGCCTATTCATTATTTTGTTTTAATATTAAGGAAAAAAAAATTTAATTTTTTGTTGATAAAAAAAATACAACCATTTAGATTATATTTATTATTTTATACCGTCAGTTTAGGGTATACAGCATATGCATGAAAACGACGAGATGGTGGAAAACAACGGCAGAGTTGTTATAGTTACCGGCTCTAGCAAAGGCATAGGAAAAGATATAGCTAAAGAATTGGCCATAAATGAATACTCTGTGGTGATGAATGCAAAAAACCCATCTGAATCATCAAAAGCTATTGATGAAGTTGCAAGAGAAACCAAAGAAGGAAAGGAAATTAGGATATCATCCATTGTAGGTGATATATCAAAGGAGCAAACCAGCAAATCGCTAATAGGTGAAGCAATAACTAAATTCAGAAGAATTGATACACTGATTAACAATGTTGGAATAAGTGGCTCTTCAAAGAAAATAACCGATCTAAGTGTAAATGATTGGAATGAGGTCATTGATACAAATTTAAAGAGCGCGTTTCTTTGCACAAAAGAGGCATTGGAGATAAGAATATGAGCAAAAATAACAATTATTCAATTATTAATATTTCATCTGTTCATGAATCCATACCACAACCAAAAACAATCCCATAATCCTCATCAAAAGGTGGCATGATTATGCTAACTAAAACTGTGGCATTGGGGGTAGCAGACAAAGGAATTCGGATCAACGGCATTGCACCTGGAGCGATAGACACAGATGTGAATAAGGATGTGTTGGAGAATAAAGAAAAGAAAAATCCCGAGGAGCAAAAAATTCCTATGCGCAGAATAGGAACACCCGAGGAAGTAACAAAGGTTGCATTGTTCTTGGCCTCGTCTGCTGCAAGATACATTACAGGAACAACCGTGTATGTTGACGGAAGATTGGCGCTCTTGACATGATTATATGCTGCTAGTGTCAAATTGTGTAATGCAGATAAGGCAACAAGTCGAAAATAATTTATCTTTACAACAGATTAGGTTTTAACGTTTTGTTGGATTTTCAATTTTTTTTAACAAAGTTTTCAATAACCACACACAACTACATATTATAGGGATCGATTATGCGTAGATAACCATACGTCAACAATGACCATTAACCACCCGTTAAGAAAGCCTCTCCCTGTGATAATCCATTTTGTCGTTTAGACAAAGTAAATGAAAAACAAAGGCAATTCTCAAAGATATACTTTTACAAGAGTTCCAACTAACCATTTTTGGTTTAAAGGAAAAGCATGAGTGTATTTTTGCTCATTTCTGCAGATATTTTTTCATATATCAACATTTTGATAGTAAGTTTTATTACAAGCATTATTTTGTTTATTCCAATTCCTTATGTCCCGGTCCTGATAGCCTCATCATTTAACGAGAAATTAGATCCAAACCTTATTGCATTGACTAGTACAGTAGGCGTAACCGCAGGTAGGACCATCATATTTCTGGCAAGTTACTATGGTAGAAAAATATTAAAGGACAGGACAAAAGAAAAGATGATACCCCTCCAAAGACTGTTAATGAGATATGGGTGGATAGGTGCATTTATCTCAGCTATCACCCCTTTTCCACCGGATGACATGATTATCATACTTTTAGGTATTGCCAAATACAACCCATTGAAATTTGTGGTGGCCAATTTTGCAGGCAAATTGATTGCAAATATGGCTGTTGTATGGGGGGCAATATTAATGGGTAAGCCCCTTATAGAGCAAATTTTTGCACAAAGCCAAAGCCCATTATCAATTATTGTAATTTCGGTAGTCAGTGTAACTAGTATGGTGTTAATCATCTATTCATTAATCAAAGTAGACTGGGCAAAAATTATTGGGAAATGGTTTCCCTGGACACTAAATGATGATCCTAAAGACAACAAATAAAGAGATAATGTTAAGCACACATCCACCCTCACCGTTTGAGAAGAAATATGAACAGAAAATCACCTAATGGCAGTAAAACGGATGGTGGATGACAAGCATGTAACAAAACGGGCTATAAGGGGGCTAAACAGGTTTTTGCAGATTTTCATAACAATGGATTGAGAGTAATAATTGGGGAACAAATCTCTAAACCAGATGTAGGTGTCTTATATAATATATGATGCTTAATGAAAACAGCGAGTAATTATAACACAGACAGCGGTGAAAAATCTGACGAAAGTTCTACCGACGTACAGGCAACGTTTTCCTGTGATAAATGTGACCAGAAATTTAACTCTCGACAAGAATTAAAGGAGCACACAAGTACCTCACACTGATACAATAAGCATTCTTTTGTGGCTGATACAATACAGTGTTTTTCTAATGAATTGAAATTTAATTATACCTTGCTTGCTGTTTTCCAATTATGCTTTTTTTTCCTGTCAAAATTATAAACCTACATCCACTTCTGGAAAACAAAACGTACCTAAAGTACAATTATTGAAAGTAGTTTATTTCAAATGAACCAAATGGAAGATTTTGTTTTTTATGCATAAAGAGAAATAATACGTCCTTTGATTTGAGGTATAAAAGATTGCGGCTTTCATGTTGAAATTACATTTCTTCTGATGCATCTAATATACTACCAAGGTTTGACATACCCATTCACAAAACATGATTCAAATAAAACGCATAGATAGAATCAAAGTGCCAAAAAAAAGTTATTTTTAAGGAATCAATAACACAGCATTATGATCACTTTATTCATATTTGATTTATTATCTTGGAGTCAAAAATCCTTAGAGAGCCTTGATCTATTCCTATAAAATGCAGAATAAAATGCGTCACACCCATTTCCACATACTCATTTATTCCTTTCAAAATTCTTTCAGGAGTTCCTATTGCAATCCCATTTACAAGATATTCTTTGTATTGTTTCATGGTTTTATCTTTTCGTTTGTGTTGCATTAGAACCTGATTAACTTCCTCATCTGTCTCTCTAACTATGCAGGGTAAAACGACAGAATACTGGATATCATCCTGGTTTTTCCGGTCTGTAGAATTGCAATAGTCTTTCAAGATGGATATTTTTCTTTTCATTTCTTTAGGTGAACCAAAAAATAGGTTGTATCGGTCCGCGTGTTTTGCTACAACCTTTAGCAAATACTTTTCTCCAGAACCTCCAACCATGATAGTAGGGCAGGGTTTTTGAATCGGCTTTGGATTGCATATTGCTTTTTTTATGGTGTAATGTTGTCCTTGAAAATTAGCATATGGTTCTGTCCACATTGTCTTTATTATGCTTAAAGACTCATCCAATTGTTTAATCCTTGCCGCATTTGATGGAAAAACATACCCATATGCGGTGTATTCTTGCTCATACCATCCTGCCCCCATTCCTAATTCCATTCTCCCATTGCTAATAATATCCAAGGTGGAAAGCATCTTTGCCAATAAGGATGGATGACGATAAGAGTTGCATATTACCACCTGTCCTATTCTTATTCTTTTTGTGATTGCTGCTGTAGCAGTTAATAGTGTAATGCATTCAAGTATATTTTTGTCCATGTCACCACCATGATGGGGAATAAAATGATCATAAGCATAGATTGAGTCAAAACCAAGACTGTCTGCTAAGGTGGCGATGGTTTTTGAAAACTCATGCTGTCTGACCGGGTCATTTTCGTTTTCCAGTGGCAAATCCCCACCTCGCCACCCTTGAGGAATAGATAATCCAAATTGTAATCTGTTGCTGTTTTGATTGGATGCCATCTATATGCTTGCTCTATCAATCTAATAGTATTAAAATTTCCGTCAGGTGTGTTTAAAAATGAATTGACGTATGTATGTATTCCGTGCATTGATAATTATCAAGGAGTTCAAAAATACGCTAATGTGTTACACATTTCAAAACAATAGCATACAATATGGAGAAACCTGTTTAAGAACCAATTCATTTCCATGTTATGTTCAGAACCGATATAGAGTTTATTCACCTAACATCTGTAGCATAACCTTGCGCTTCCTTGGTCTTGTATCCATTTCTAACAAGACTATTTGTTGCCATGTGACTAGCATCAATTGACCCCCTGTAAACGGAATAGTTAAGCTTGGCCCAATCAAGGATGAGCGTATGTGAGAGTGTCCGTTTCCATCATGCCAAGCATTGTTATGTTTATACTCAATATCTTTTGGTGTCACTCTAGACAACATATTTGGAAATCATCTAGCAGACATGGTTCATATTCTATGGTTGTTATCGCCGCAGTCGATCCCACAACAAAAACCGTAACAATCCCAGTGTCTATTTTGCTTTCTTTTACTGCTTGGGATGTTTGGTTGGTAATGTCAATGATGTTATTTTCTACATTCGATAGAATTTGAACATTTTTAGTTATTACTGTCATGTATGGCACAGTTAACTGCATATTTTTTTATTTTCTTTGTGATCATCAAATTTTATTCTCATGATAATCAACAACTTGATTGACAGCCTATAAACCCAAAATCAATCGCAATTGTTTAAGATACGTCCACAATAGTCCATCTAGAGTTTTGGCAAGGCTTGGGGGATCAAAAGTTTGGAAAAGTGATTTCCATATCTTAAAAACAGCAATTGGAAAACTACAATATCTAAAAATACAAATAAGCAAACCCATCCCATTGCGTAGGGTTTTGTTTGGCCCGTGCACTGATTAAAATGTTTTTGTTGTCTTAGCATATTAAAACAGAGCGTATCTTCATCTTCAAGATAAACGACAAATATGAGTGACTCAGAGCGACTCATTTTTCAAAATATTGGCTAAAGCCACTTTAAGAATCTCCCATATTGATGCAATAACAGTAAGGATACGAGTAATATAGAACATAATGCCGAACACCTCAATAATCCAAATCTTAAGGAAATGGTTACTTATTTTATATTGATAAAATTAGGGGGAGCACGATGAAAGACTGGCTCGCAGAATGAATGAAGCATTACTGCCCAAACAGCAACATGTTGACGAAGGTAAACGGGTATTTACTTTGTTAACAATGATTTAACGAATAGTCATTCAGATGTATCTTTCCCTATACCTATTGGATTGTACAGGTAAGTTGAATTGTCGTTTTACTGTATTGCGTACCTAGTGACCCATTTTATTATTCTATTTGTTTCTTCGAATGTATCCGGATTTACTGATGATTCTAAAGATACTTCTTGTCCTCCTGTTATTTCTTCTAAATAGTTTTGAAAGTCCAAATAGTCTGCGAATTCTCTATACAATAAACCCGAATCGTAAAGACCGTTTTCTTTGCCAGAAAAATCAACTGGCGTTGGGAAAGCAACACCCAAGATATGATCTAAAAACCATATTGTTTTTTCATCAATGATATAGATATATTCTGAATTGGACTTTGGTTTAATTAAATCAACATTATGATCTTCATCAAAAGCCATATGGAAATGATGATTCATTGAACTATTTAGCCTATGTTATGGCACATTAAAAATGGTCTTTTATTTTAAATCAAGTTAACCGCTAACATTCGGAAAATACGATCGCAAAAATATGTTGTGTGGACGCTTAAAACCAAAATAATTTTTACCTTTCACATATAGAATTTTCCATATTAAGGTAGTTTTTCCTAAAAGGTTTATCTCGGATAATAAATAGGATTCTGCATCATCATTTAAACTCCCTAATACATGATTATAATATCAACAACTCAGTGCCCTATTCTTTATATGCTTGGATTCCCTGCTTTTTTGCTGTTAGTACATGCAACTGATAACACTCTCACTTTGCACTTTTACAACTAGGAATGCAAAATAGGTAATGGTCAACCTTTTCTGCTTTTGCAGTTTGACGCGGGCAAATTCTGTGGTTTTAGATTTTTTATGAAAAACAATATTAAAAAGTTATCTGAATACACATTCTGCAATATACCCCCATAATAACCCAAAAAAGAAAAGAATAGATTCCCACGGTATGAAAGTTGTAAGATTATTCAACCAATATATTACAATAATTTATCAACTATCTAATAGTTTTAATATGACCAATATCACATTCACAAAAGAAGATTTAGGTGTTCTAAATAAAACATTCGAAATTTTATTATCAAAATCAGATGATAATGAACAGCCAGAACTTTTATTGGATGACAAATATAGAGATAATCTTCAAAACCTACAGAATAAATTGCATGCCCAAATTAATAGTTCTGACGGGTATAGAATAGAGTTTGACAGTATGGGTGAAATTAAGGTGCCTGTTAATAGGTATTGGGCAGCCCAGACACAGCGCTCTCTTCACCATTTTTCTATTGGTAACGATAGGATGCCACTTGAGGTAATACACGCACTAGCGCTTGTTAAAAAGTGTGCAGCCATAGTGAATTTGTCTCATAAAAAAAACTCCGATAACAGAGAGTTGATTTCAAGAGACAAAGCAGACGCCATTATAAAGGCAGCGGATGAGGTACTGTCAGGTGCTCTTGACGAACACTTTCCATTATATGTGTGGCAGACCGGTTCAGGAACTCAAACAAATATGAATGTGAACGAAGTAATTGCCAATCGCGCAAAGCAGATGTCAGGCACATCAATACATCCCAATGACGATGTAAACATGTCACAATCCTCTAATGATGTATTTCCAACAGCAATGCATATCGCAGCAGTATTATGCATTGTCGGCAACAATAGTAACAGTGATCCATTAACACCATCACATGGATCATCAGGAATCTCTCATTCAAATGACAATAATGATTTTAACAAAAACACTGAAAATAAAACACCTTTGCTTCATAGCATATCTAAATTACGTAACGCTTTAAATGAGAAATCTAACGAATTCAAAGATGTTATGAAGGTTGGTCGTACGCATTTGCAAGATGCTGTACCTTTAACCTTCGGTCAAGAAATCTCAGGATGGGTAACTCAATTGGATTTGTGTTACAAATACATTGAACAGAGTCTGAATGAGTTATATGATCTCGCCATTGGAGGAACCGCAGTGGGCACCGGGCTAGATACCTTTGCCACTTTTGGTGAAGAGACGGCCTATCAAATCTCAAAGGAAACACATCTGCCTTTTCGCTCATCAACTAACAAATTTGCGTCTTTAGCAAGCCATGATCCTATAGTCCATATGAGTGGATCATTAAAAACATTAGCCTGTGCGCTTATGAAGATTGCAAACGATATCCGCTGGTTGGCATCTGGTCCTCGATGCGGAATAGGAGAGATACGTATCCCACAAAAAGAGCCAGGTTCTTCAATAATGCCCGGCAAGGTCAATCCAACTCAATGTGAAGCAATGACTATGGTATGTTGCCAGGTAATAGGAAACGATATGACGATAGGAATGGCTGGCTCCCAAGGCAACTTTGAGCTTAACGTGTTTAAGCCTGTCATCATATTCAACCTATTGCATTCAATACAGATTTTATCAGATGCTTGCAATACATTCTGTAATTTTTGTATCAATGATATAGAGCACTCTGAAAAAGACAACAATAAAAATCCAAAAGGAATAGAGCCAAATGTTGATCGTATGAATGAACTGGTTACAAATTCTCTTATGCTAGTAACAGCATTAAAAGCAAAGATAGGATATGATAAAGCTGCAAAGATTTCTAAAAAGGCATATGAAGACAGAATAACACTCCGACAGGCAACTATAGACCTAGGATATCTATCCGGAGAGGAATACGATGCAAATGTAAATCCGAAGGATATGATCAGCCCCAAAAAATAAGCAAGTATTAACAACTTATTTGTATAGATAACAAAGTATGAATTGCGTTACCGTCAAAATTCGTAAGCTTCATTATATTTTTATGGTCATCTATTTTAGGCTCTACTAACCTAATCACATGGCCTTCATCCTAATGGTACAATGTTGTCTTAGGTTCTAAAGCCAATACATTCTCAAAATTTTATATTAGATATTTTAAACATTATTACAAATTCAAGTCTTTTTTTTCATGTACCTATCAAACCCCCATCCCATATCTATAATATAATTGTCCGTGCTAATTCAAGACTCCAACATTAATTTCCCTTTCTCTTTCACTATTTATTCTGTTTGACATCCAATTGTAAAAGATTTTTACTGAAAGGATTAACGCGATTTGAATTTTCTTGTTAATAAATACAGATTGAAAATTTAGATGGAAATAATTACGGAGGAAAATAAAATCTATTTTTAAGTCATACCTCTTATTCCTCATCGATTTTAAGCATCAGAAAGTAAAAAGGTGAAAACCTGTAAGCCACCATCTTATGAATAGGGAAAAAATTTCTCTTACCTTTCACAATTATAAACTGGAAAAGTGGACAATTAAAACCCACATTTAGTTACAATAAAAACAAAAGAGTTTTACTAACAATTTATCATGATCAATATAAAATGTTGTTATAGGATATAATTACTAGGTCAGGATATCAAATACCTTTAACCGCATAAACATTCTAATCACCACATAATTTTTATTTACTAAGAGCGTCATTATATCCTTCTTTAATTAGTTTGTTTATGGTTTCAGATGTAAAATCAGCAAATTTTCCAGATATGCTATCGTCATCATCTTTACGCTGTATTTGAATGACTTTAACTATTTTAAAAGTACTCTTTAGTATATCGATATTTCTCTTAATCTCTTCAGTGATAAATCTTTTTGGTGTAAACTCGCCCAATATTCCGTTAATTTTCTCTTTTAGTGATTCATCATTGTCTCCAAGGCTAATCAACCGCTCAATTAAATTCACATAGTCTGTATAAAGGCCATCTGTTTTTGCATCATATCCTTTGCCAAGTTTGATATCCAAATGCCTATCTTTAACGCCATCAAAATCCTCTGGGACCATAGTCATTATGGTATTACTGTTATTTTGCTTGGGATCCAATAAATTCACTATGTATATTTCCAAATCGGGTATTCTTTGTATATACTGTTGTTGCTCTTGTAATTTGAGGCTACCGTTTGTTTTCTCTTCTTTCCCTTCTTTGCTTTTCAAATTTCTTCGGAACGAATCCTCAAGATTTTTGGGGCCTATCCGTTTTTCCCAGTATTTTTTGTGTGCCTCTATCAATTCTTTGATTGGGGTATTGCTCATTAGTCCCCCATCCCAGAACTTTCGTCCATCTATGTCTTCATAAGCATATACTTCAGGCATGGTTGAACTCGCCATTAGATGTCTGATGGCTCTGTTCACTTAAGAAATAGATTTTCTGAATTGCGGCCTGCAACAATAATATTTTGATATGAAAACAAATTAATTTTGTGGATTTAAGATTGATTTGGTTTGAAAATGAATCTATATACCACATTAACCATCAGATAAAGTTAGGAAATGCTCTTTTAGAATCCTTAATTGAACAGAGCCTGTCTGATACCAATACCCTCATCGTATTTCATGATAATGGATTTTCCCAAATGAGAATCGCCATATTCAGTTTCTCTTTTTCCTTGCTCAATCTCATAGCTGTCAAATGTAGCTGTCGTTCCTTCTGCAGAATCAACGCTAACTACAAGTAACCTTGGTTCTCCTTTGTCAAAGCTAGTTGCAATAGGAAATTTAGCAAATTTTTCTATACTCTGCCTTAATGGTTGGTTATCGTATACAAGCCATTGATTTTGAGAATCGTAAAACCTATTGTCTTTTTTTGGAGGATAAACGGGCTTGAACACCTTTTCTACACCGGATTTGGAAAACTCTTTTGCAGAATAATATCTTCTTGCGGATTCTTCTGATGCAACTAAAGGATTTCCTTTCTCTTTTTCTGCCCTCCATTGTTTTAATGGCTCTGATATTTTTGGCGTAGGAGTTGACAGATACTTCCAAAATGACTCCAGTCTTTCCGGAGAACCCTGCCAGGTTTTATTTTCAAGAAAGCAGCTAACAAGAATTGCACCATTTATAGCACCTATAGATGTCCCCGCGATAATGTCAAATAACAGATTATCCTTTTTATTGTTATCATCATCTTGAAATCCTTTAATTTTCTCATAAAGTGACTTGAAAACACCAGCCTGATAGGCACCTAGGGCTCCGCCCCCCTGTAACACTAAAGCCCTTTGAACTTTTGGGATAGAAGATTTGTGTGAGTTTGACACGAGTATCACTCAGGTTTAGTTTGGCTTTCGCAATAATGTCTGCCAATCCCTACAACGATTTCTTCTTCTTTTATTATTTCCTCTACATATCCAGCATATTTGTGACATATTTGCTGTTTCTTCCTTTCTGATTCTTGAGAATACCATTTATTTGAAGTTTTTTCTTTTTCTTCATTTGATTCAACAAAAGTAATTAATTTGTTATCAATTTCTTGTATTATCTGAATATTATCATGAGATTCCAAAATCCCTAAACCCATATCAACGCATTTTTCAATCATCATAACTATGTATACAGTTTGTTTCTATTAAGCGTATCATGCATCCTATCGATATTAATAAGATTAAATCGTTTGTGAGGCATAAAATGTAAATGATTCCATCAAAACAGCATTAGATAGCCTAAAATCACAATTTACAAAAAAAAGAAATAAAAAAAAGGTGTTTAACTAACACAATCTATATAAATTAAGTCAATTATGGATCTTCATGATGATTTCCAAATTATAAAACAAATAAAATATTAAATTTAGATAAAGTTTTAAAAGATAATAATGTCTTCAATCTGCACCATTGTTAAAGTTCCTGGAATAGTTCCACACATCGGGCAAGATAAAACCAAGGATTGTTGGGCTGCTGTAACAGCTATTTTGATTTCTTGGCTAGAACAAACAAGGTATACCATATGTGATATTGTTGGAAGGCTTGGAGGGGAATATTTAAAAATGCATAAAGATGAAACAGGCTTGCCCCAATCCAAGATAAATGATTGGCTATATTCAACAGGTTTTGTAATGGAATCGCCTCAATATTATTCGCAAGACGCAATACATCAAATGTTAAAAGATTTTGGTCCTGTTGTTTTTACCGGTGCAACCGTTAAGCATGGTTTACATCTATTGCATGCAAGTGTGATAACCGGAATGCAAAATATTGAAGGACTAAATAACAACGGAGAATGCACAATATCCAATTCAGATTCAACCGAGATTTTGGGAATAGACCCTGCAACTGGCACAGGATTTACTGTACCATTTTCGGCATTTTGCAAGAAGATAGAAGATCAAAAACCCAAGGACTTCAAGGTATTTGCACAAGTCGTTCATCTATCTACACAAAAGATGTTTATAAATAACCTAAAGAAATAAAACAGGCTGTTTATCTAAATAGGACTTGCTACTACGAAAAAATGTTAAAGAGTAAACTCTACAGGTAATCAACACAAATATCTTCGATATTTAGTTAAGGACCATAAGTCCTTAACTATTTAAGGGATAATTAATACGCATATGAAACAAAAAGGCAAAAGTAATACAGATTTGATGTAGAAACCAAATGTAAAGAACAACAGCATAAAACTATTGTCCCAATCCAATATAAAACAAAATAGTAAGAAAATACAAAATAATACCGAGGACAAAATAAGGATACAATGAAGCATTAATTAAAAAATACAAAACAAAAATAACCATTAATTGATAAGTTTTATAATAATTATTATCAGTTAGATAAAGTGATGCACAAGCCAAATTCAAATGTTGATATTATCAAAGATTTCTACTTTCAATTTAAAAATCAGAACAAACAGTCATACCGGGATTTAATTGATGATAATATTGAATGGATAACCATGGAATGCATGCCAAATGGCGGAAGATACATAGGAAAATCAGAGGTATTTGAGAGGTATTTTCCTGCCATGCTTTCCAATTTTAAGGAGTTTCACGCTATCGCAGATGAGTATTCAGATTTAGAAAACGGTAACGTTTTAGTCCTTGGCAGGTACGCCATCAAAACAAAAAAACACAACCATGATATCAATATACCATTTGCCCACATATACAAAATAAGGAATAAAAGGATACACATGTTCAGACAGTATACAGACACTGCGAAATTTCACAGAATATTAACAGATTAAAATACAATTTAATATTGTTTGTCATTATTACAAAGGCGCCTTAATTCATTGATAATGGCAGTTTAGAACAACTATAACCGTTTTGTTGTTCTTTTCAACATTATGCGGAATGGTTTTTACTCCATGTAACCAAATAACTCCGTTTCCGTATAGGTACCAAAGTAATGCGTGCTGTATGATTTATAGAGTTGGTATTCAATTACCACAATCTTTTTTCTTGTATTTCAGGTGTAATAAGCCAAGTAAATCCCAATCTAAATACACCTTTCGATTCACAACCCAGGCAAAGCATAAAACCGAGCACAATACATAGAGGTATTTTTTGGGTAATAGGATTCAGTATTTGTCTTATATGGCGTAATCAAATAAGGAATCTATCAAGTACATCAACACCATTGTATGGAGCAAAAGGAATAAAACCATATATAGATAATTGTCTACCGTATGTTAGAACATATCTGAAGCATAAAAAGTTACCAACAATAATAATATTTATGCCAATCATATTTTATATCTTATCTTTAAATGAAATAACAGCTACAACATCATTATCCAATAACACCCCTTTGGGGAATACAAATTCAAATAAAAATAATACAGATCAACCTAATGCAATTATTTTATACAATGTAAATCTAATAGATGGTATTAGCCTTTATGCAATACACAATAAAACCATAATTGTTAATGAAGGCAAGATTACAGACATTATAGATAATAATAATATCACCAACAGTGCAAATTATTCTTATTTTTATAAAAACTATCCAAATGCAAATCTAATTGATCTTCCAGGCAAGTATTTAATCCCGGGCTTGTTTGATATGCATGCTCACATAGGAAGCGTGTTAAAGAATACATTCAACAGGACATTTTCAGAAGAGATGAT
>JACDHC010000302.1 GCA_013821245.1 Candidatus Nitrosopumilus sp. | reverse complement strand
GGGGGAGAATGGAGTAATCGATGCAATTCCCAAGAAAAAGGCAGACGAACTGGTGGAGATAATAAGAAATGGGATAACACAGATAAGGCCTAACCTTGGTTTCAGTCCCGCAACAGCGGCTGCGGCGGCTGCATCGGCAGGCATCGGAAACAACAACAACAGCAATGCAGAAAAGAAATCCAATGTGGAAGAACTGACCAAACTTGCTGACCTAAAGGAAAGAGGGGTCATATCCGAAGAGGAGTTTATCAAAATGAAGGAAAAAATACTAAAACACGATTAAAACGTTTTTAACCTCCCACCTTTTCCATTGTTCCACAGCATAAGAATTCCCTTAAGATATAGCAGATATGTTGCTGGGCATTATACCCGTCCACAATGCATCCCCGTTACATAGAGTTTTGTTTTTCGACATTTTGTTTTTTGTTCTAAAAAAGATTTTGGAACAGTTCCTGCACATTTTGTTTTTTCCCAACATCAACCACATTAGCAAAAGCAATTCAAAAGGCAACAATGGTACAACAAAAAAAACAAACCAGTCTTTTGATGTAGACAACAATAATAAGAATAAAAACAATAACTTTGAAAAAATTGTATGAATGAAAAAAGCAGCAACGGCAGAAGCAGCAGCAGCAGCAGAGGTGGCGACGGCAGCGACAAACATGGGGAAGACAAACTGGACATTTTGTTTAGCAAACAAAACGAGCTTTTCAAAAAACAGCTGAAAAACACAGCCGCAGTGAACAAAATGAAAAACCTGTATGAAATTAGGGAGCCTTTTGATGGATACCGCATATTTATGCTGTCGACTGCGCTTTTGCATGAGGCAGTTGAGCTGCAGAGGGAAACAAACTGGAAATGGTGGAAAAGCGAAACCAAAATGAACAAAGATAAAATCCATGAAGAAATAATAGACATATGGCACTTTTTGATTCAAGTTTCCATAGAGGCAGGAATGGACCCAAAAACGTTAGTTGAAAAATATTTGGACAAAAACAAAGAGAATTTAAAAAGACAGGAAACAGGGTACTAGCCCACAGCAGCAATAGCAACGGGCATGATGGTTGGTCGGTTGGTTGTTAGTTTTTTTGCCTATCCAAGCAACTCAATTTCATCATACAATTCCTTTACAGCCAAAACAAACAGGTCATCCTCAAATATCAACAACCAATCGCTAATTCCCATAACGGGCAATTTCCGTATCAGTATTTGAGAATCCTTTAGTGTTGTTTTCACATAGGCGTGGGAAGGCATCCCCTCATCGTTTTCTTTCAAATGGCACAGATCTTTTTGCAATTTTATGCCCCTTTGCCCAGCCTGGATATTCAATTTTCTTGTAAAGCCATCCCTATCCACTATTTTTGATGTGACATAGCTCTGTCCGATATCAAAATCAAGGGAAAAGGTGAGTTTAATTTTTGAGAGGTTACTGCCCGGAATTTCTCTGGATAGCATCTCAGATTCCTCATCATAAAACAACCTGCTGTTTTCCTTCTTAAATCCCAACAACAGATATAATGACAAACTAATTTTATAAAACTTTATTTTGCAAATCAAGGACAACATTTTCTTTGGGTGACACAGGCTTTCCACACAAACACAGGCTAGCCAAATGTAGCAGTAACCACATGGCAACATTATGCAATTCAAAAAACATTGACTGTCTTTTTAGATTAAAGTTACGATTTGCCATAATGATCTTAGGAAATTAGCTAATGATTTTAACCACACCATATGCAAAATCAAAACAAGCAAACAACAAAGGCCCATCCAAAAAAAACACAGCCCAAATTGCAGCTAACAGTTATGCCACAACAGAATGCCAAATTGAAGGAATACGCTCAATAACCAACCAATAAAATTACAATTACAATAAAATAATCCACGACTGTTTGGTTGGCCGATGCATCAAAATTTTTATTGTGTTGTTTTTATCAAAGATTATGACAGCAGAAAACATAGCAAACAATAACAAGGATTTTTCTGAAAAACTAATAAACACCTTAAACAACAGTGCGCTATCTTTAATGATAAGCATCGGCCACAAAACAGGATTGTTTGATGCCTTGTCAAAGTTTTCCTCCCCTGAAACACCAGAGCATATCGCAATAGCATCCCAACTAAACGAACGCTATGTTAGGGAGTGGCTTGCGTGCATGGTTGTTGGCAAAATAATAGAATACGACAGCATAAACCAAAAATACTATCACCGCTGGAGCATTCAGAGTAATTCACAAGGTCCTCGGG
>JACDHC010000301.1 GCA_013821245.1 Candidatus Nitrosopumilus sp. | reverse complement strand
AAACCATCCGCCGAGGATATGTACCGCATTTACCGTACAAGAGAAAAAGAGGGGAGGTCAAGACAGAAACACAAAAGATGCCAAATCGAAAAAAACATCCTGCCGCTAGAAGATGGGTAGTGGAGAGGGAACCAACTCATGGCATAACCGATTCAGGAAACTGTACACAAGATATGAAAAGAAAGTAGAGAACTGTCTTGGGTTGGTACAGTTCTCATGTTGTATCATTATCTACAGAAAGATAATTTTGGGATAGGCTCTAAGAATAAACAACTAAAGTACAACCACCACACCTTTCGAAACAGACGGCTAATAACATGAAGTAATGTCATAACGAACAATCAATAGTAGATACAGTGATAAAAATATCAACATACAGATTAATCTCTCCATTAACCAATATTCAATAATTTTAAAGCTAAAAGATGGTTTATCTTATTAATCATGCTGCCCAAGATACTGTAACTATGTTAGAAAAAGGATTATTGGCATCAATTGCCATTTTAGCAACAACACTGACGGTTTTAACATTGGCCACAGCAGCACCTCCAATTAGCCTTCCTAATACAGCATTTGCCCAAGGAACAGAAAAATTTTTTGCAGATTTATCAGTTGCCGAAGTAGTACCACCAATAGATACAGAAACAAAACCAACAGGTAATGCCGAATTTGAAGCTGCCACGGATGGTAGCAGCATAGCCTATACAATCAATGTTACAGATATCAATGCGGTTAGCGCATCTCACATACATGTTGCGGAGATAGGACAAAATGGAGATATTGTAGCCACATTATTCAAATCCGAAACCCCAACGGATCAACTAAGCGGGCTTTTATCTAAAGGAAACATCACTTCGGCCAATCTCGAAGGGCCAATGGCTGGTAAGCAGTTATCTGATTTAATTGATGTCATGAGAAGTGAGGCAGCATATGTTAACGTTCACACACAACAAAACCCGGATGGGGAAATACGCGGACAAATTGAGCCACCACCAGGCGAGGAGAAACAACCATAACAAGACTATTTTACTGGTTAAGTATAACACAGTAACGTCTCGATCTACCGGGAATATTTTCCAATCATTCCATGTTTAGAGTTGGTTAGGGTTGAAGAATCGCAAAATAAACCCACGGTCAATTTTAATTATTTTTCCTAACTATGGCTAAAAAGAATAAGACTAGAGGCCAAATACCATAGAAGGCAATAATGTCTTAATATAATGTTAACAATCCCGGTTAGGGAAAGCTTTGAGAGTAAAATAACAGGACATGGAATATTCAAGTCATGTTAGCTGCAGTAGATACAGATCCACCAGTAGGCAGTTTAAGGTTTTGATTTTCATGATTTAATAAGGTAATTTATAGTAACAATATTGCCTATAGGACACAAACTTAAGGATTTGATGAGGGGCCTATTTAACGTCTAGAAGAAAAATAAAAATTGTATCGTTTTAGGAAATGTGAAGTATTTTAACTTTTTATCATGTCAGGAATCCAACACCCGGATACCCTAACTTTAACTAGCCTTCTGTATGTGCATGTTACTTTTCTTTTAGAAGGTTTGTTTCACTCAAGGGTAATTTCAATATCCCCCAAATCGGTTTTTTCCTGTCTTCTCTCCTCATCAATCATATTCAACAAATCAAATCCCCCATCCTCTAATGCAAATACATGTTTCTGCCCATCGTACAAGACAAGTCCATACTCAACAAGATAAAACAGGTATTTTTTTATGATGTTGACAGTAACAGTATGTTTCAATGTTGGGATTTTTTTTATGTTGGAATTAATTTCATAAATTGCAATATTGTTAACACAGGATAACAAAATGGGCTCCACAATAGCTGCCTGTAACCTTGGCGATCCTGCATCTCTTTTATGTGTAACATTCATATTTTATTTTTCACCATTTATCTCTATGATAATGTTTTTCTGAGAACAAACCACAGATTCACAAAACAATATCATTATTCAAATCAATAAGATAAAAATAGCTTAAATAGTCATACCTTTTTAGTTATTGTTTATTATGGCATTTTATGGGTTATTGCCTTTACTAATTTTTTTTCGTTTGATTTTACGGTATTTAAGAGCAACTCCTAAAACAATTCCAATTACCATAACAACAGCAACTATATCAAAAATAAACGAATACTCACCATAGAATCTATTCCATGCTTCCCCCACGTAGAAACCAACAAGAGTGAGAAAAACACTCCACACCAAGGATCCTGCAAAGGTAAAAAG
>JACDHC010000300.1 GCA_013821245.1 Candidatus Nitrosopumilus sp. | reverse complement strand
TGAAACATTGGGGTTTTGAAGAAAAAAAATAATCCCCGTATTTTGTCATCCGTTACGTCAACTTTATAAATATCCTAAATAGAAAAAAAACAGTGGTATAAGATGACCAAGAAGTATAATGTCAATATCGATACGGACGGATTCGAATCAAATGAAGCACAAGAATGGGTAAATGAAATGGCAAATGTTTACGCAGATATGGAAGTCTCTGATGTAAATATTTCTGGAAAAAAAATCAATTTTAAGACTGGATTTTCGGGAATGGATGATACAACAGAAGACGATATAAGGATGAAACTAGATGAGTATCTAACTATGAATGATGCCTTCAAAGTAACTAATATTTCTGTTTCCTAACCCAATTTTTTATCATTTTTTCCAACTGTATAATCATGATCCGTTGTTACTAATGTTTATA
This sequence comes from Candidatus Nitrosopumilus sp., assembly GCA_013821245.1. Classification (GTDB taxonomy): domain Archaea; phylum Thermoproteota; class Nitrososphaeria; order Nitrososphaerales; family Nitrososphaeraceae; genus Nitrosocosmicus. Next base: position 1,841 of record JACDHC010000300.1, on the reverse strand, counting down.
TACTAAGACACCGTTATTTTTATGTTTTCAAAATGACATGCAAAGGTATCTGTATTAGACACAAAGCCCAAAAGCCTGTTGGGTCCGGACGTTACGCGAGTGGTCAAAAGCGTTGTCAAATATGTGAAATTTTCATTAAATGGGATGGTTTATGGTGTCCATGCTGTGGATATAGACTTCGAACTAAACCAAGAAACTTAAAGTATAAAGCAAAACTCAGAGCAAGAACCAAAAGTGTGGAGCCACTTGAACAAGCAATAGTAATTCAATAAATATTTTTTATAAAACTTTTGTTGATATTAAAAAGGGTTTCAATTTCTTTTAGCAAAATTATCTTTTCCTTAATCTGAACGTCTAGGATTTGATTTAGAAGCCTATTGTAATTTTTTATATAATCCGCATCGAAGCTTTGCCTTCTTACAAAACTATGGATTAATAGACTAGCATCGACATACATGGATTGGTCTTTAAAATAGTTTAACTTTGAACCTAATATTTCGCCTACATTGTGATTATAAAGATGGCGATTGTGATGTTTCTTGTGACTTAATAAGAAGAACAAAGATTTTTCGCTTCTGGTTATTGTAGAGATGTTGGACCTTTCTAACTGGAGATACTCAAGCACTATGTCGATGCTCTCTTTGGTTTTAAGGTTGTTTTCTTTAATGTTATTTATTTGGTACTTCAAATGAGTTGGCCTCAGATAATCGTTATGAAATAATTGTATAAATAACTCTAATACACTGAAAGACATCATTTTTAAATGTAAAGAAGATAGTTTTTGGTCAAAGGTGCCATTTGTTATCTGTTTGCTAATACTTGTGCAATCTAAGGCAAATTTGACTGACTTTCTTTTTGTATATGCGTTAAAATTTTTAATATTATGTGCCTTTATCCTCTCAAAACTGCTTTCGGAATTACTTTTAAAAGTAGAACTTGTCAAATCAATATAATCTAAAAAATTAATGTTTGCATTAGGAACTAATTCCTCCTTGTTTAGGGTGACTATTTCTAAAGTCTTACCATTTAATTTATGTAAATTATAGTTTTTTGTTTTTTTGATGCTGTTATTGCCTCGTTCTTTTTGTAAAACAATGATGTCGTACTCACAACAATCGTAGGAATCAGAGGTTTCAGCCCTGCATCCAACTAAAATGCTTTCATTATCGGGATAGGATATTTTTAGAAAATCAACTATGTCTTTAATATCTGATTTCAATGTATGGAAAATCCCATTATGAGAGATGAAATCCGGTATATTATCCCTTTCATCCCAACCTATCAAACTTACACGCAAAAGAAGAGCATAAATCACGATTCCCATTTGGATAAGAAATTCGTGGGTCAATGGTAACAATTACATTTTTGCTCTTTTAACCTTCACAACTCTGAATATAAGCATGAAGTTTAAGAATCTAATAAAGTAATTTATAAATGTCTTGTATAATGAGAATTATCGCGCAATAATATGTGATTATTTTTATTCGGCCTTTGCTTTTGCTTTTGCTTCTCCCCTCCCCCTACCACCACCACCACCACCACCATTCCCCGGTTCCTTTTCCCTGTCCCGCACCATTTCATATTATCAAACTTGCTAATCACCAGTGATAAATCTAATAACATATCTAGAATGGACTGTTTTATTGACTAAATTGCAACATATTCTCAAAACCCAATAACATTTTCTTGCTTTTTCACCTTTTCTTTGCGTATTTTGCAATATGCAGTTTATATAGCAATGTGACGAAGTATATGTGAAGAAAAATGGCCCAAATGCCAGCATTAATTCCAAAGGAAGTAGAGATACAACGGCTAAAGAAGATATACATAATGATTATAAT
>JACDHC010000299.1 GCA_013821245.1 Candidatus Nitrosopumilus sp. | reverse complement strand
ATTTTCAAACCAAATCAACCTTAAATTCACAAAATTAATTTGTTTTCGTTTCAAAAATATCATTGTTGCAGGCCGCAATTCAGAAAATCTATTTCTTAAGTGAACAGAGCCCAAATGAGGTAAGAGGTCTAGGTTTGGCTGCCCCTTCTGTATCATCATTCTGCCATATATCCCTCATGGCAAGACTTTCTTTGGTTATATTCTCACCACATGCAAGACGGTAATCCATCCATTCTTTTAATGCAGTAAATGCTTCAGGTGTAAGAAAAGAATAGTATTGCTCTCTATCTCCTGCATATACTTGAATTTTCGTTGCTACTACATCATTGTTCTTTTGGTCGAATAAAGGATTGATGTGTTTCCATTTTAACTCTTCAAATGCTCCTATCCTTATACCTGAAGAAACCAAAGTTAATACTAGTGGTTTTATTCTCCTCTCTGGAAATTCAAGCAACTTTTGAATTTCTTCAAGTGTTGGTGCCCTATCATCAGCTGCATTGAAACCCCTAGGCATAGCCTTTGAAATGTTCTTCCATTCTGTTCTTTGAAATGCGATTGGCCTGACAAAATAGCTTTATTGCTTTAAAATAATTTGGAACTGTTGAATGGGATACTTCTTTTTTGGCTACCCTCTCTTTTTGATATCTTGCAAATGCAAGTAACCGTCCTTCAAGCTCTTCACCATCATCATTTTGGTGTTTGTATTGTTTGGCAAAGGAGAATGATTGGCCTGCAATATCTCCTTTAATATTAAGAAATGTAAAGAAGACCTGCAATCTCTTGGGATACTGCCTTTTTGATTCATGGGAATTAAGCATAGAAAGAAATAAGGATAATGGATAATTGTCTCTTATGTTTGTATTTGATTCTTCTGTCAATATTCTAATACAAAGTGAACCCTAACATATAGTCAAATTTGATGCGGGCCCGTGGGGATTCGAACCCCAGACAGCCGGATTTCTTTCTGTATGAAGTTAAAAGTCCGGTACTCTACCTGGCTGAGCTACGGGCCCTTACCTTTTATTTAAAACTAGTATAATTTAATTTTATAGATCAATAAAAACAAAAAAGGCTAATAAAATATCAAGTTTTTGTTCATATATCAAGCCCTTAATTATGGGTTTTCCAATAACTTGTCAAATAGCAGAAGAATATTCCATCAGTAGACATGGTTAAAATCTTAGGAATAAAACAACAATCACAATAAGACAATAACATTGTCAGTTCAAATATGGCAGTAACAATCGCCCAAACTATGATATAACTAATTCCCATCATATATTTTAATTACTATCAGTAACATAACAAAAAATCAAAAAGTAGGCATATTCGCAATCTTCCTCGCATCAGCATTATTGATGGGAACAATCTCTGTAGCAGGAATTGACTCTGCATTAGCAACAAAAAACAAAGATCATCATGAAGACAATAAGAAAAGCAAAGACAGCAAGAGATCAGGCAATGATGCGGAACAAAAAATAGAACAAGAAAACGAAATCAAAAATGACTCATTCTGTGTTGACGCCTCCACTGTTTCTCCAACATTAAGCTGCAACAACGTAGGATTAGGATTGAATCTCAATACAGGCAACATAGCTGGTGTACAAGACTAAAAACCCCCTCTTTTTTTATTTCATCATCACAATCAAAAAAAGTATTAGTTAACTAGTTATTCAGTTTCAGTATTAATCAGTAAATAAACACAATAAGAAAACAACTCTAAAATTTGGATATCTTTTTGTTTTTTTGCTCCTTTTTATTACGCTCCACGCGATTGAACAACAAATGACCTATTTTCCACTTTATGGAAACAACATTGTTAATGTCTTTTAATTTGCTAATTAAAACCGAATCTTTGGAATCATAATGAAGTTGCAGTTTTTCAAATAATTCATCATTAATTAAAACTCGCTCTTCTCTAAATAAAGCTGTTGACCCATAGGTATCGATATTTAAAATAAAAATAATTCGACTGTTATATCTATCAAATATTGAAAACTGTCCCTTATCACCGATAGCCTTTGTTAATGAGTCATTTTTTTGCCTGGAAACATTAATTATTCTCATCATTGCCTCAAGGTTAGGTATCATGTTTTTTATAAAAGTCCTAAGTTTTAAAAGCTCATTCGAATAAAGACCCAAGGATTTCTCATCCCACTCTAAAAAATAATTCCCAAATGATATATCCGGTTTAATCAAGGGGTCAAGATTGGTATTAAAAAACAAGTCTTGGATAAAATTTGAGGTTTGTAACACAGAT
>JACDHC010000114.1 GCA_013821245.1 Candidatus Nitrosopumilus sp. | reverse complement strand
GATTGTGCTTTTTATTAAATGAAACAATGGAGAAGATGTGATATTGAAAAAGCTTTTATAAAATAGGAAATATGATAAGGTATGTCATTTATTGATTTTTCGGAACTAATAAAATCACACAAAGGAGTAAGTACATCGGATAGACAGGATTGCGGCAACATAATCGGAGAAAGAGATGACTCTATAATAGTAGAAAGGGATGTAATGAAGGCGCATATTTACGTTATACCAAAATCAAAGATCCAGGGATATGATGGTTCACGATTGATTTTGAATCTATCGGAAACGGATCTAAAATCATTTGAAGAAAAAAGAGATAATGACAGGGAATCAAATACCGATACAGGAAAATCAACAGGTATTAAAGGTGCTATTTCTGGTACAATAGACAAAGTTGTAGATACCACCATGGGGGTAAAAGACAAAGTTGTAGATACCACCAAAGGTGTTGCAGGAAAGACAAAAGATACTATTACTCCAGATTCCTCTTCATCTTCTGGATCTGGTCAGAGCAAGAAATATGAAGAAGGTTATGCGGGTACTGACACAGGGAGGAGTGAAGATCCACTTACAGAGTATAGAGACAAAGAAGCAATGACTCCAGCAAAAATAAAAGAACATGAGCCAACTGCTGTAAAAAGAGACCCAAATGATCAAAAAATAACTGAACCTGGTAGAACTGGTACAGATGACGAAAAAGCCAAGGAGGAATACCGTAAGCGTGGAATGACCCAAGTGAACTCCGGTGATTCAGACACCAGCAGCGGCGGCGGATCAGCAACTGTCACAACAGAAACTACTACCGTAGAGCCCTCCTAATCATACAGATTACCCGAAAATTTTTTATCTTTTTTGTTTTTATGCTATTTAAAAATATGTGTATGTGATAAATAATTAAAGTATGTCTATATACATCTACAGTTATAATATGGCCCATTGGTATATCGTTGATTCAATGTAAAAATTAGGATTTACCAAATTTATGTAATGGTATAATCCCAGTTAGTTTTCCAGTTAGTCTTAGATAAACAATTCTATCAAAAATTTCTTTTGTAATCTTCTGCAATCTTTCGCTTTCGTGAAAGTTAAAATCTTCTTCATAGTTATTGTCAATCCACTCGCTAACCTTTTTATCCAATCCATCTGTGCTATCATCTTCAATTGATGAGATTACATTGCCTTCTAACACTTGTTTAACAAACTCATTAACAGTCCCATATTGAAATTCAATTAGTGAATGCATCAATACCTTGATTCAATTAGATATATAAGATTTCTGATAACCAGACGTTACTTGTATATTTATTTTAAGGCAGATTATATTCATAATGAGAAAGCCGTTGTTAATTTGGACTACGGTTGATTTGGGTTTTGTCGATTAGGATTCAAAGGCCTTTCCCTATATGGTAAATAACAGTCAGAAAAGATAAATAAAATTTTACTGAATTCGAGATTGATTTTGTTGAATGTCTAGTCTTAAATACTTTGTTGATAAAATATCAATAACATGGTTAATAATAATGATAGCAATAGTAACGATAACAGAGGGCTAGCATCAGCTGACGAAGAAACAAGAAAGAGAGTAGCCAAAAAAGGCGGAGAAGCTCCACATGATGAGAGAGGATTACAAGCTGCTGACGAAGAAACAAGAAAGAGAGTTGCTAGTGAAGGCGGAAAAGCATCTCACAAAAACGATTAAAACAAAGACAAACAAAACATATAAAAATCACCAAAAAGTATTCTATTTTTTTATTCATTTTTAAATTAACCTAAAATTTTGTGATTAAGGTTTTATGACTAATTACACACATTTTCTAAAAAAGGTTATGCTATATGTTAAACTTGTTATTAATTAATAAGACAAAAATACTTATTACGTTTTGTCTATATAAATCCGAATTTTGTTTTTTTACTTGTTTAGCGCTACATGCCAAAAGTCATCATAAAAAAATTATAGATTATTAAATACTTTGTTAATTAATTATTGCTATGAGTGAAAGTTCACCATTAAACAACAATGAATATAATATTTTGAAAGCATTAGGAATAGAGTCTGAATTTTTACATGATGCTATAGAGACATACAAAAGAGATGCTCAAAATGACAATAGAAATGATTTAGTACAATTATGGGATAAAATTAAAAGTGATAAGCAAAACCATGTGTCTATGTTAAAAGACGCACTAAAACAAATGTATAAACAAGCATAAGGTAAAATTAATTACAATTATTTTTTAACTATTTCATTATAGAAGTTCAATAGTTGATTAACCAAAACCTATTTGCTATCCCAACCTGATATTTTATACCTTAGTCTGGTAATTCTTAAAAAGATGCTAGTAGAGCTTTACCAAATTTCGTGCCATCAATTAAATATACTTTTTGTAAAAGATCGGTTTTTGAACTTTTCTATGATTTGTTAAAATTAGAAATTCTAACATAATTCAAAGATATGGGATTGATGCAAGAAATGATATTTAGAATTGAAAACCTGTACAATCAATAGTTCTTTTGATATTCGTATATACTGATGGAAAAAACATCAAACTAAAAATAATATTAAAAAGCAATTCCAATAGAGCAATGCTTTAGATTAGGTATTATCTCTTGTGGCATTAGCTTGACGTTAAAACCTGTCTAATTCTAGTCTTGATATGACTTTGATGAACAATACCGCATTTAACAATGCATAGTATACACATAAAATATTATACGGGAATAAGTTATATATTGATAAACATACACAATCAAAGAAACCTATGCTCCGGTGGTGTAGAGGCTTTCATAATGGCATTAGCATATGATCCGCTAAAGATAAAAAAGCCGCACAGTCCGGCTAAGCATTTCGCCCTCTCAAGGCGACGATCCCGGGTTCGAATCCCGGCCGGAGCATTTTAAATTTAGATTCTTTTAATAAATGTCAAGTAAAATACGAGATATTATCTAAATTTGTTCAAAAACCTGAAAATCTTAGGATTCAACTTGATACCGCGACCAATGGATTAACTCCTAATTCTATTTTCTTATCAAATTCAATAAGGTCACCAAATGAAGAATTTTGGGATGATTTTAGAACATATCTAGTGAATTAGAAGCATAGTCAATCTAGTATTAGAGACAAGCTTAGTTATGCTAAGCGATTTTATTATATACTTGAAAGTAACGGTGCCTCGACAATTGGAAAACTATGTTCAGATGTCAAATCACATGTTATGAAATCACTCGCTTCTTTTTCTAAATTTATCGGCAAATATGATGATTGGCTTGAAATAATCAGAAAATATCATTTCAAATGGTCCAACGGTAATAAGAACAAAGTCTTTAATGCCATATTTCAGAATGAAGGTAATACATACTCTTTAATGCTAGGTTGGAGAAGACGAGTTATTTCTGTGCTCCCGGATGACTATCAAAATGTCATTTTGTTTAACACACTTACCGGCATTCGGCCGGATGAAGTCCAAAAAGCCATATGGCTGATAAGGACCAAGGAGAGTGAATATGTTGATAAAGATAGAGGGTTATAAAAACACAATCAGTATCCTGAAACCTTCTTGAGACAAACTAAGAATGCTTATGCTAGTATTATCAATGATATAATTCTGGAAGTAGCTAGAAACACACCAAATAGAGAATGCTACTACAATTCACTACGAAAGAAGATCTCTATCAGAAATGACTTTGCAAGAACTTTAGATTATAAAAAATATCTATTAATTAGCTAAACACAAACGAACAATATTATATTAGAGTAACAAACAATATTATCGTTTCTAATCTTGTTAACTATAACTCAGATCATTGCTGAGATAATTATCTTAATTAATGTATATAAAAACAAAAAGAGGTTAAGGGTTGTCGAAGCTACTTCTAAAATACCAAAAGAGATTAGTTCAAAGGAGGTATAAAAATAAGTGCTGCTTTTATAAAAATAAGTGCGATTGGTTCACTGATTGGTATTTGATAGGGACTGTCACGTATACATGATTCCAATATATCAGATAAATCAGCAACTTGCGGTAATTCATTTAAACCACACTGTTCCCTAATCTCATCAACAATTTCGTCATCTAAGGCAAATGCATTGTTTTGTGACAATGATTCTGAATTTAACAATGTTAATCCAATTGTTAGAGATAAAGCCATGCAAAATAGCGTCAAACTAGGCCTAGTGATTAATATCATATGATTTATCTCAAACTTTTAATTTATTAGACATACTATTAATTATGACGATATAAAATATCAGGTTGATTTCACTGCTACTACTATTTAATGCTGTTAGTCTTAGGAATTAGATACCTGCAGAAGCCAATTACCAAATTGATAACCAAAATCAAATCATGAATCAACATGAATCTAACATTAAAAGCCGAAAGATCTTTTAACTTCAGATTAGTAGGTGCTTTATGTCCCTTCTCTCTAAAGATGAGCTTCAATATTTGCAAGTTCAAAAACAAGTATCACAACCCTACGAATATAAACTAAAATCAATCATCAAGAAGAAGATAGCCATTCTCAGAGATCTAGAATTGCCATTGCTTGTCCGTTTATTTCCCACCCTTGACCTTACCAAAAATAGGTAAGGGGAGAAGCCCTCTCAAGGTGATGATCCCGGCTTCGAATCCCCGAGTGTGCATCCATTCTTCCTTAGTTGTTACAGCAAATGATCTTCAACCGTTAATAACTTTAATAATCTCCCAAAAGTCACACCAAATGATGCAATTATTGCAAAACTAAACCCATAACCAAAAGACAAGGATGGGATATATAGGAAATTTGAATCCATTACCATGTGTTAACCCTGATATGTATCCGTTTTCCTGTCATAGTGACCTTTATCCCAAAGTTTGTCTCATGGTCTTCCTTTTCATTTTAAATGGTATGGATAGTTTGTGCTGTTGAATCTTTTGCAGTTGCTGGTTACTAGCAATGGATAAGGAGAAGGGTTGCTTTGTATACAATAACTACAAGAACCTAAGTATACCTCATTAAACGGATTGCGAGCATGGATGGATTGATTTGAGGCTGTTGCAGGTTTATGTTGATTGGGGTGTTGGACCCGACAACGGATGTTGTAGCAATAACGGTGGCTTTTTAGGTCAGCAAGGCTGTTCATGTTGTTTGCATATATATGCTTGTTGTGTGATATGTAAAGGTACATCATTTTGCCATTATGTGTCACACATGATGGCAAAAATGCAGGTAATGTCTCTTGAGACATTGGACCCGTAATAATTATCCTTAAGTATATCTATCGCTGAAACTTTTTATATACACAACTATTGTATCCAACGCAAAATCCAACTAGGAGCAGCATAGTTCAAAAGATGGGGGCTATATGATGGCACCCCCGATGATTATGGATTATGCGTGGTCGCCATGTTCAGGTCCCCAAACCAGGTGGGCCTTTGGGAGTTGTGGGGGCGGGATGTACTTAACCTGGTGGGGCGGCACAAGTGAGTATCGAGGTTAAGCCTGTGGTATCTGCCACAGTGACTCTTTTGCCAAAGAAGGGTTATCTCCAGGCATTCAGTATGGAAGGCTTCCGGGCCATGGGGTTGCAGGCATTATGGGCATAACTGGAAGGTGTTACGGCATGGAGGCCAGGACAAAGGATAGCCTTCGCCGCTGGCATGATGGTGGTGGCGGTGGACATTGCGGCCATTGCTATTCCTACTGCCGCCGGGAAGGAGGGTGATTTGTTGCATGTGCTAACGCGCAGGTTACAGGCATTTTCTATTGTGGCGGCTATGATGACTATGAGATATGGCCGTCACTGCGGCATTAGGCTTTTCATGACAGTCCTCTGAGGCAACAGATATGGGCTTATGATGCGCGCAGGATTAACTACCCACCTACAATGCCCTCAGAAACAGCGGCGGTGCATGGGCAGGTGATGTTGCCGCCATACTTGGCATGGATGGACTTGGCCATCTGGCTGTTCAGTTCTCAAACAAGAGGGGTTTTAGAACCCTGGCCATTGCAAGGGGAAAGGGCAAGGAGAAGAAGGATGCTGTAAGAGACCTGGGATTATCTCATTAAACCATCGACAGCATTTCGCAAAATGCCGGCAATGAGCTTATCAAGCATGGCGATGGTGGTGCCAAGGTAGGTGATAATTGCTACATCAGCAGCAAGTGGAAAAGCGATGAATTCGGTTATGGGGTGGGGGACCATTGCCTTCAGCGATCTTCGTGCATAAGGTCCATAATGGAGGTGTTTCCATTGGAGCGCGCACCAGAAGCCTACGATCTTATGATGAGTGGTAAGGCATGGTTTCGGGCGTCATTACAACAGGAAATTAATCCAAATCTAATGCAAAAAAATATTTGCAGGTCTTCTTGTTTCTTTTATTGCCATGTCTTGGTCATGTCGGTTACTTTGTAAATAGGCCCTGATGATATTCTTACATAATAAGCGGCAGACTGCTGGTTAGCCTCCATGACATCCTCCACATTAAGTTGTGTGTAATTTACTAATTAATTAATCGTGGTCAATTTAACAGATTGTGCTTTGCTTTCATTTGTTGTCTTAATAAACAAAACAATGTGAACCTGGATGTGATTGAAGTTACCAAAGGTGCGCACTGAACAAGGGTAAATGAGGCACAAAAGCTGTTGCCTTAGAGTCATTTGCATTTTCATCGTTTTTCATTATTTTGGGGAACTCTTCTAGGTATT